>CAZIWQ010000229.1:0-8389 GCA_964542355.1 uncultured Armatimonadia bacterium | reverse complement strand
GCGCACGGTGGCGACGGCACCGTGGAGCTAACGTGGCGCAGGCCCAAGAACGCGGTGCGTGTGGAGGTGCGGCGCGACGAACGGCCGGTCCGCGGACCGACCGACGGCGTCCCGGTGCACGTGACCACCGGGGGCAGCGGCAAGGACCAGGATCTGGAGAACGGTCGCCCCTACCACTACCGCGTGTTCTGCGTCTACCGGCCCGAGGGAGCGGAGGACGTCTTCTCTCCGGGGGCCGCGATTGTCGCGACGCCGACGGCGCTGCCGGGGCTGATCACGGACTTCCGGGTGCGCCCCCAGGGCCGTGACGTGATCGCGACCTGGACCGAACCCCCCACCGGGGACGTCGTCGTGCTGCGGTCAGAGAAGCCGGTTGGCCTGGCCCCGGGCGAGCGCATCGAGGCCAATGCCCTCGACCGTCTCGGGCAGCGAGTGGTCGCCACCCGCGGGCAGGCGGTCGACGCCAGGCCGGAGCGCACCAAGCCGCACTACACCGTGTTCACGGTATCCGGGGAGCACGCGATTGTCGGGGGGGCGGGCCACACGATCCTGGTGCCCGATGTCGCGAATGTCGCCGCCCTCGGGACCCGTGACGGCGTGATCCTGCGCTGGCGCTGGCCGGCCGAGTGCTCCGCGGTCAGGGTCTGCCGCCGTCTGGATACCTTCCCCGACGGCGCGGATGACCCGCAGGCCACCGCCATGCGCTGCACTCGCACCGAGTATACCAGTGCGGGAGAGAAGTTCCTGGACCGCCCGGGCACGCTCGCCGGTCACTTCCACTACACCGTGTACGCGCAGGCCAGCGGTGTCTCCGGGCAGGTGTTCGCGCCGGGTACCGATCAGGGCGCCCGTGCTGAGCTTGACTGGGCGCCGTGGATGACTCTCAAGTACCGGTTGGAGCCAGTGGCCCGTGGGCCGCAGAAGGGCAAGGCTCTGCGCCTGGTCTGGAGCGTGGAGGATCCGCTGCCCGATTTCGCGGGGTTCGCCATCATGGCCTCCGATCAGACCATCCCGGCGGTCGACTCCCTCGGGCAGGTCGTCGTACAGGCGGGTGCCGTGCCGCGCGTGGTCTGGCACTGGCCACCGGGAGAGAGCACGGACACGGACCTCCATCAGCACCTCGCCGCGTACGCCCCACCTGCACAGCCGCCGACGCTCCCCAGCGGGGAGTGCGAATCCAGTGTGAGCCTGGAGCCGATGCAGCGGCAGGGGTGGTCCGGGTTCCATCTCAAGGCCCTCGTCATCGATCCCGAACAACGCCAGCGCACGCTGGTGATCCACCCCAACGTTGCGGTCAGCTTCTCCGGGCTGGGTGAGCCGCAGCTTGGCCTCACGAAGCCGTTCGAGCGCGGGTACGCGACGGGGACACCGAAGACGGTCGTCTGCCCGAAGTGCTTTCGCGAGTTCCCGATCGAGGGCCCCACCGGAATGCACTTTGCCTCCGACGACCGTGCCATCAAGCAGCCTGCCGCGCGGACGACGCTGGAGCGGATACGCAACCTACCGCCGCAGCCGCCGCGCACGAAGGACGGCGTCCTGCTCCATCGGCGCCTGTGTCCGGCCTTCCGCGAGGACCCCGCGGAGGAACACATCCTTCCCGGCACTGCCGGCGTCCAGCCGAGCCTCACCATCGGCATGGTTGGCGGAATCTTCAGCGGCAAGAGCACGTACGTTGCCGCCCTGATCCAGCAACTGCAGAAAGTCGTCTCCCAGTACCTCAAGCTCGGGCTGCTGTGGGTGACCGACGAGACAGACGACCGCTACAAGAAGGCCTTCTACGAGCCACTGTTTGGGAATGGTGTGCCACTGGAAGCGACGTCGGCGGATGCTGACCCCCCACCCCTGATCTACGAGCTCACTCTGCTCGGAGCTGTGTGGAATGAGCAGAGCAACCGCGCAGTCGTGCTCTCCCTGTATGATACCTCGGGCGAGAGCTTCAAGGATATGGTGCAAGTCCAAAGGATGGCGCGGTACCTGTCTGTAGCGTCCGGAGTCATCCTGCTGGTAGACCCGCTGCAGATCGAGAGCGTTCGCGATGAGCTCGGCCGACAGGGAGAGAACATGCCGGAAGAGGTGGAGTCGAACACGCCGGCGGAGGTCGTTGGGAACGTGGTACGGGCGTTGCAGGACAACCGCGTACTGAAGCAAGATCAGCCGCTGGAAGCTCCCACTGCGATCGTGCTGGCCAAGTGCGACATGCTCCGCGATCACGGCCTGATCGACCCCGCGCGGCTGTGGAACAGTGACGCGCGCCACAGGGGCTATTTCCACAACGATCTGCACGCCGACATGTCCGGGATGTGGGAGGAGTACCTGCGACTGTGGGACCCGGAAGCCCACAGTCAGATCATGAGCCGGTTCCCACGGGCTGCGTATTTTGGCGTCTCCGCGACAGGCTCGCGGCCGGAGGGCGACCGGTACAAGTTCGTCTCGCCCTGGCGTGTGGAGGACCCGCTGCTGTGGCTGCTGGCGGAGCTGGGCGTCGTGCCCAGACGGTAGTCGTCTCTGCTCGTGCCGCGACCGGCTGTTCGTGCCCGCGCGGATTGCGTCATCCGTGAGAGATCAGTGCCTGCCAACCGGGGAGATCACCGCCATGGCTGTAGAGCAGTTCCTCTTCACCCATCGACCGCGAGGGACGGGCGTCGACTCGAATGCACCTGGCTTCCAGATTGGCGCGTGGTCCAGCCGGCTCGACGCCCGTAGCCAGCAGCTCATCACGGATGCGTGCATGCACTACCGGGTGAGCCTGTATGACAACGGGCCGCGGGCCGCCCGCAACGCGGAGACTGCGTTCCGCCGCAACCCGGGGGACGCCGACGAGATCCCCCGCCAGATCCTGGACATGTTCCCCGTGATCTGGGCCTACGACCCCCTCGGCGACGGGCGCTTCGCCCTCATCCGCATCTGCTACCTGGGCTATACGCCCGGGGCTTCGCAACGCCCGGGGAATCTGCTGGCCCACGGTCTCATCTTCTCCCCGCAAGATCTCGCGGGCCACGGCGGCAACCCGTTGTCGCTGGCCCGCTGCGCGCTGTGGCAGACTGCCGACCTCCCCGATGTTACCGACCTCGCGCCGCTCGCCGACCTCGGCGCGCCGTGTGGCCGGCCGTCATTGGACGCACTGCAACGACCGGCGGTCAGGGATCACGTGGCCGCGATGCTCACCGCCTTGTGGCCCGGGGATGCCGCGCAACCCGCCCGACCGGTTCTGCTCTGCCTCGAGCAGTGGCAAGAGGCCGCTCTGCTCGTCGAGGCCCTCCTGGCGTTGCTCCCACCCGAGCAGCGCGGCCAGGTGTCGCTGTGCACCTACGAGTGTGACCGGCAGTGGAGCCCCGCGGAACCTCCCGTCCAGCCCTACCATCGGCTTGTCGTGCTCCTCAAGGCCAACGATCGTCCGTATGATTTTGGGGCGGCGGAGTATGACTCGCGCTTCTTCATCTTCAACTTCGCGGAGAACCGGACGAGTGACGTTGGTCGCCCCGGTGCCTATGCGAGCCTGGTGCAGCGGTGCGTCCAGGCCGGCCACCCCGAGTACGCGCTGCGCTACCAGGAGTTCCTGCGGGAGTTCGGGCTGGCGGACCGCGTAGCGGCCTGGGATGAATGGGCCCTGATCGGCGAACTCGTCTTCCTTGATGAAACCGCCGCCGCGACCGTGATCGCCGCGACGAAGGCCCTCGGGGAGCACGCCACCACGCCGGAGCGCGCCGCGCTCGCCGTGGCGTGGGTTGAGCCGCACCTGCTCCGGCTCGCCGTAGAGGACGAGCCCGCCGCGGTAGCGGCGCTCGCGCCGGAGTTCTCCGTGCTGGTAGACGCAATGGAGCCTACGGCAGCCAGGACGGTGATGGTCGAGCTGGAGCAAGCGGCCGCGGCGAGGCTCACGGATGGCCATACACGGGCCGCGGCGGCACTGCTGGACGCCGGCGGGCGCGAGCATGACCGCCTGCTACAGTCTCTGTTGGGGATGGGGGCCGGCCGGCAGGCCGGCGAATGGCCCCGCCCCCACGATCCTGCGGACCAGGCCGAGTTGGTCGACCTGCTCGGATATGCTCTGTCACGTCGGCTCGCCCGGCCGGGCGAGCCGGGGGTGCCGACCGCGGTAGCAGTGGCAGTGTTCCGGACCGCGGCGGACCTGAACCTGGCTGACCGGGCCTGGCAGGGAGAGGGCGGCCGTGCGGTCGAGGGCTTCCTGAGCCGCGAGTGGGATGCAGACAGGCAGGAGATGGCAATGGGGCTCGTGGAGGCCATCAAGCCCGGGCAGTCCCCTGCGGCGGCGCTGTGGCTGAGAAGCCGGCTCATCCACGCAGCCACGCTGTCGGCCGATGAGCTGCGCGAGCTCGTGCGTGTCGCCGGAGCCCTCACCGCCGATGCCCGGCGCGTGCCCGATGGGGCCCGCGTGGCACGGCAGATTGCCGCCGATCTCAGGAACGGCCGGTTGGCGATGTGGGAGCGCGCTTCCCTGCTGTCGATCATGGCTGTGCGGATGCGCGAGACCGGGTGCGGTGAGGAGTTGCTGGCCGCGTACGATGACACGGCGCGCCAGGTGACCGGCGAGGACCGCGCCAACCTGCTCCGCGAGTTGGCGAAACTGAAGCCAACGCTGGAGCAGCTCTTCGCTCGCGAGGCCCTCCGCGATCTGCGCCCATGGGGTGACCCGGGGGCACGTGCCGCCCTCGACCGATTGCGGCCGTTGCTGGAGCCTCCGACAGCACTCGCGTTCCTCTATCGCGAGGTCGTGAAGCTCTCCCAGGAAGAAGGCCTCTCGACGGACGACATGGCACTGACCCAGGAGTTGGTGCGGCTGCACAGGGCCGGCGGCGAGGACGAGCCCGAGCTGGCACGGCTGTGCAGTGCCGTCATCGCGGTCTTGCCAATCGCGCCGCTGGACGACGGATGGCACAGTGTGTTCGAGAAGGCTGCGCCGGAGCGCCTCGACGAGCGCACGCGCCATCGGCTGGCAGCACTGCAGCTCATGCGGCGCGTCGATCGCGCAGTCCGGCAGGACCCGAGAGCGATCGAGCAGTTCCCCCACGACGATCCGGCCTGGCACGAGAGTGTGCCTGCGCTGTCCCCGGCTGACCGGGACTCGATCGTGCATTGGGCGACAGGGCTGTTCGTGGGAGTGGAGTTCCACACGACCCGGGCGGCCACCGCGCTGCTGGGGATGCTGGAGGCCGCCGGGCACAGCGCGCCGGAGCAGGTTCTGTCTGCCATCGACCGCGTAACCCAGCGTCCCGACAAGCAGGACCGCGCGCTGGCGCTGGGCGTGGTCGCCGCCACCGTGCGCGTGCGCGAGGTGCGTCCTGAGGTCCTTCGCCGGTATGATCAGGCTGTCGGTGAGCTGGGCGACGACGAGCGCAACTACCTGCTAGGTGAGTTGGCGCAGGAAGGGTGCTCGCAGCCGGTCGCCCGGGTCCTCTACACGTTGCTGGCGGCACAAGCCAAGTCCGGCGTGCCCCTCTCGCTCGGGGAGCACGAGGACTTGCTCATCGCTCACCCGCGCATCGCGGACGACCTGTGCGGGGTGGTCGGCCACGGACTGAGTCGGGCCGAGGGGGATGCCGTAGCGCCGTTCCTGGCGGTCGCCCCCCTCGTCCTCGCCACCAGTCCGACCGACGTGCCGGCGGGCAGGGGGACCCTCGCATTGTGGACAGAGGCCGCGCAGCGACTGCCGATGGAACCCCTCCCGGACAACTGGCAGCAGCTTCTCCCGCGGCTGCCCCCCGAGACACCGCGCGGGAACGCGGCCCGCCTCCAGACGATGGTGTTCCTGCGGTACGTCAGCGACCTGGCACGCGCCGCCGACTGGTCGCTGGCCAAGTTGCCCCGAGACCACTCGGTGTTCACCGATGCGCTCCCGCTCCTGCCGCAGGACGAGCGGGACATGGTCATGGCCTTCTGCCTCAACACCTTCGCCGGCAAAGGCATCAGCTCCCGGCAGGAGGCGGACGACCTGATGGCGCTGTTGACCGCGGCCGGCCACGACACCCCCGATCAGGTCCGGGCGGCTGTTGACATCGTGCTTGCGGGACAGGACGGGGACCGTGGATGGCGAGCCCTGGCGTTCCTGGCCGAGGCCGCCCAAGGCCGCCCCGCGGGCTCCGCGCTCCTCGATGCCTACGCCGAGGGGACTGGTAACCTGACGGGTGACGAGCAGGGCCAGCATCTCGAAGAACTGGCCAAGATGGGCGCCTGGCAGCTCTTCGCGAGCCAGCTCCTGCGTGCGCTGCTTCCGTGGGGCGATGGCACGCGCAAGACGTTCAGCTACTGGCGAACCAAGGTCCTGGACCGTGACCCGCAGGTGCTGGATCGGATGTGCCGTCAGTTCGCGGACGTGCTGACGGGGCAATCGGTGGCCGGAGAGAGCCTGCCGTTGGCGCGGGAGATGGCCGCCGCCTGGCCCAACAATCGCGAGCCCGGCCCCGGGCTGGAGGCGCTGCTCGCTACGGTGGTCCAGGTGGTCGAGCTCCCGCCGCCCGAGGACCTGATGCCGCTGCTGGATCGTCCGCTGGCCGGCGCCAACCCCGCCGCCGCCCAGCGGCACCGTGTGATCCGGTTCATGCGGGCGCGGCAGCACCATCCCGTCGAGGGTCTGGCGGCGTTCCCCGTGACCGATGATGCCTGGGTGCGCGACGCCGCCTCGCTCCCTGCTGCTGACCGCGAGCGCCTCGTGCTGTGGTGCGCCGACCTGTTTCGTGACACCGGGTGACGACACCGGCGGAGGGGGCTGCCCTGCTGGCGCTGCTGGAGGCAGTACAGATGCGGACGCCCGAGGCACTCGCAGCCTGCATGGGTGCACTGCTGGCGGGGCGCGACATGATAACCCGCGTCCAGGCGGTGGCCGCCCTCGCCGTGCACTGGCTGGAGGGTGCCCTGCCGCCGCAGCAACCAGCCCCACTCCTGCGAGCCGTGCTGGCGGAGCACGACCGCACGACGCGTGACCTGTTCGAGCAGCACCTGGCGCATCGCTTCGGGCTGCGCCGACCGGAGTACAGCAAACGCCTGGAAGGGCTCCTGGAGGCTGTGGGGCCGTACGTCGAGCGCGCCTCACGGGGCAGCGCGGAGGGCCCCGCGGATCAGAAGGCGAAAGGGGGCGGGCTGTTGGGCCGCCTCACGGGGCGGCGCTGAAGCGACCCGTGCGCCGGCCGACCTCGGGGGTGTCCCCCGGATCGGCCCGACACAGAAGGAGCCCCTGCCATGCCCATCCGCAAGATCACCGTCGCCAACACCCCGGGTGTCTATGAGTGCTTTCCCTGCCTGGTGCGCACCCGCTCCGGCAAGCTCATCACTGCCTACCGTGAGAGCGACGGGCATGTCGGAAGTGCCTTCGCGCGCGTCGTCGTGCGGGAGAGTGTGGACGAGGGCGAGACGTGGTCCGCGCGCCGGGTGCTCGCCGCCAGCGAGCAGACCGAGGGCAAGCTCGCGATGTGGAACTGCCCGCGTGTGGGCCAGCTCGCCGACGGGCGCCTCTGGGTGCTATGCGACTGCATCCAACAGCCGCCGGGGGAGGCGCGTTGCCGCGAGGCGCGGACCAGCTTCTGGTGGAGCGCAGACGATGCGGCGACGTGGTCCGAGGCCGTCGCGACCCCAATCCACGGGATCGTCCCGGACAGGCTCGTGGTGACACAGGCGGGGACGTGGCTGGTGGCGACGCACCAGAGCTACCCCGATCGGGACTACTACACCCAGGAGGTGTTCCGGTCGGAGGACGGGGGCGCGACATGGGAGGAGCCCGTCGTCGTCTGCGAGCAGCCTGGTCTGCGGCTGTGTGAGGCCTCGATTCTGCAGTTGCCCCGGGACGGCCTGCTGGTGTGCTACCTGCGGGAGAACTCCGGCCTCGGCCTCCCGGCCTACAAGTGCTTCTCGCGCGACGATGGTCGCACATGGGAAGGCCCGTATGAGACGAACCTCACCGGCTGTCACCGCCCAGTGACGGGGCTCCTGCCCGACGGACGCGTACTCACGACGTATCGCTTGACCACACGCGGGGGGACGGGAAGCGCGAAGAACTTCCTGGCGATGCTGGAGACCGAGGCGAGCGTGCGGGAGACGGACCCGCTCAAGACCGGCGGCATCGTCCTGCCGCTGGACCACGATCGCTGGCCGCAGCCCGACTCGGGCTACTCGGGTTGGGCTGTCCTGCCCGATGATCGCGTGTTCTGTGTGACCTACATCCGCGATGACAGCCCTCACGCCCAGATCCGGGGCTACTGGTTTGGCGTGGAGGACTTCTAGAGACCCGGCCGGAAGGGCCACTTCCGGCCGACCCCCGGAACGTAGCGGCCGGCGGAGTGCCCTCCAGAGCCATTCTGGGGTGGCTTCGCGGCTTCAGGACAGCTCTGCGGCCGCTCTGCTAGTGTCGCGTCAAGTGTGAAGCGTCGGGCGTGGCCTG
>CAZIWQ010000228.1:0-8410 GCA_964542355.1 uncultured Armatimonadia bacterium | reverse complement strand
CTGCCATGACTTCATCATGGAGTTCCCCGACGGCTATGAGACGACTGTCGGCGAGCGCGGCACCCGGCTCTCGGGCGGGCAGCGGCAGCGCATCGCCATTGCCCGCGCCCTCCTGCGCAACCCCCGCATCCTGATCCTCGATGAGGCCACCTCCGCTCTCGACTCGGAGGCCGAAGCGCTGATCCAGGAAGCCCTCGAGCGGCTGATGAAGAACCGCACCACCTTCATCATCGCCCACCGTCTCTCGACAGTCATGAATGCCGACGAGATCGTGGTGCTGGATGAGGGCCGGGTCGTCGAGCGGGGCACGCACGCCGAGCTGGCCACCGCCGCCGGGCTCTACGCCAAGCTGTGCGAGGTCCAGTTCAAGCGCGCCCAGGACAAGGTCGACGAGCACCTGGCCAAAGTGAAGGCCGACCGGGAGGCGGAGGAGCAGGCACAGGCGTCTGACCCAGCATGAGTACCCCGCTCCGACAACCGGCGCTTGTCCTGCTCGTGGCCTGCCTGGCGTGGCAGGCAAGCCTACCCGCGGCCGGCGCCGAGGCACCCGCCCCCTCCCCCACACCCCGCGTCGCCATCCCCACGACGGCCGCGGAAGTCCGGCCGCTGGGCAACTACCCCTCACTGGCGAGCATGCGCGAGCGCCTGCTCGACCGCCAGCGGGCGGGCGAGGACGTCTCCCGGGCGCTGGGTGCGGTGCGCCAGGTGCTGGACGCACTGGCGGCCACCCGCCGGGCGCTCGACGCCGGAGCGCTCGCGATGGCCACCAAGCTCAGCAGCCAGGTTCAGGCACTGGCGCGCGAGGCCTACTGGATGAGCTACCCCTCGCGCGACGGCGAGCTCCGGGGCGTCTGGGCCACCAACAGTGTGACCCCGGACTGGGCCACCGCGATGGCCACGCTGCGCCAGGCCAACCTCAATGCCGTGTTCCCCTACATGTGCACCGCCGGGGTCGCGTGGTACGACAGCGACTTCCTCCCGCACGCCACACCGACTGACTACCTGCAGCGCGCCTGCGCCGCGGGTCGCGCCGCCGGCATTGCGGTCCATGCCCGGACGCTCGGGCTGTTCGCCATGTGCGTCCCTCCGGAGTTCCGGGAGACACTCAAGGCGCAGGGACGGCTGATGGTGTCGGGGGCGGGCAAGAGCACCAACTGGCTGTGCCCCGTCAATCCGCGCAACCGCCGGCTGCTGGCGCAGGTTGTCCGTGAGATCGCCGCCAACTATCCTGTCGACGGCATCCAGCTTGACTACATGCGGTACCCGGGGGAGAGCTATTGCTTCTGCCCCGCCTGCAAGGCGGCCTTCCAGCAGAGCCTCGGGCAGCCGCTCACGGACATGGCAGCCCGCGTGAAGTCGGGGCCGCTGCGGCAGACGTTCCTCGAGTGGCGCCGGGCACAGCTCACCTCTCTGGTGCACGAGCTGCGGGCCCAGGTCCGGGAGGCCCGGCCCGCGATCCCGTTCTCCGCCGCGGTGTTCCTCAACTGGGAGGACCACCGCGACTGCTTCGCGCAGGACTGGAAGACATGGGTCGACCGCGGCCTCGTTGACTTTGTCTGCCCGATGGACTACACCCCCCGCAACGACCGCTTCGCCACGTACGTGCAGCGACAGATTGGGTGGGTGGCGGGCCGCGTGCCGCTGTGCCCGGGGCTGGGCGTCAACGCCGATGGCATGGAGTACGGGGGCCCGCAGACGCTCCTGGATCAGATCACGATCGCCCGCAACCTGGCGACCGACGGCTGGGTTGTCTTCAACTATTCCGGCAACTTCGTTCGCGGCTATCTCCCCGCACTCGCCCTGGGGGCGACGAGTTCCGCGGCGAGCTTCAACCCGTTCCGCCACGCCCTGATGCCCCCCGGTGGCGGGTAGCTCGGCCGACGAGGATGTCATCTCGAGCGCCCGTCCCGCCAGGCGGGACAGCGAAGGACCAACCCCCGGGAGCACGCGCGCACTGGCAAGAGCAGGTCCTTCGTCGCGGTGGCTGCTGCGAAGCCACGCCCGCTCCTCAGGATGACGTGGGCCAGGAGGCGCGGTTCGTGCGGTCGCCGACAGGCCGACCGCAAACAACGGCGCCGCCCCGGTCACGCTCCCGGCTGCACCCCCGCGGCACTCAAGATCACCCACGAGATGCCAATGTACCCTCTAGCCGCACTTGCTTGCGCGCGCGACCGCGGCGCGTCCGCAGGTGCGGGGCGTCTGACCCGCGGGTCGGGGGCAGGCGCATCCAAGGGGGCGCATCTTGCATGGCGGCGCAGTCTCCGCAGCTTCGCACCGTGGACATTCGGGCCGACGCCTCGGCCGCGGCACTTGTGCCGCGCGAGTTGGCGGAGCGCTTCGGGGTCTTGCCGCTGTTCGTGAACCGCGACTGCCTCACCGTCGCGACCCCCGACCCGGACAACCTGCTCGTGCTCGACGAGATCGGGCGCCACGCGCGCATGCGCATCGCGGCGGTGCGGGCCGGGGAGCTGGAGGTCCTCACCGGCATCCAGCAGGCCTACGGCCAGCAGGAGGCCATGCACTACGCACCGGGCGAGGCCGAGGAAGCGCCCTCCGCCCGTGCCGAGGCCGTTGCCGAGCTGGTCGAGACCCGCCCGGCAATCCGCACGATCGATGAGATCATCCGCTCCGCCGTGCGCGAGCGCGCCAGCGACATCCATCTCGAGGCCCAGGAGAGTTGCGTCTACGTCCGCTTCCGGGTCGACGGGATCATGCACGACTTCATGACGCTCCCCACCGACATGCACCCGGCGCTGATCTCGCGCCTCAAGATCATGTCGAAGCTGAACATCTCCGAGCGCCGGCTACCGCAGGACGGCCGCTTCGGCGTGACCCTGGGCACCAGCGAGTATGACGTGCGCGTCTCCTCGATCCCGACGACGACCGGCGAGAAGATTGTGCTCCGCTTCCTGCCCAAGACGGACCAGGTGCTCCAGCTCGAGCAGATCGGCCTGGCGCCGGGGCCGCTTGAGATCCTCAAGACCGAGATCAACCGCTCCTATGGCATGATGCTGGTCACGGGGCCGACGGGGAGCGGGAAGACCACGACCCTCTACGCGGTGCTCAGCCGCATCGACTGTGTCTCGAAGAACGTGGTGACGGTCGAGGACCCGGTGGAGTACGAGTTCCCCCGCGTGTCGCAGATCCAGGTGCACCCCAAGATCGGCCTGACCTTTGCCTCGGGCCTGCGCCATGTCCTGCGCCAGGACCCGGACGTGCTCATGATCGGTGAGATCCGGGACACCGAGACCCTGCACATGGCGATTCGCTGTGCCCTCACCGGCCACATGGTCTTCTCGACGGTGCACTGCAACGATGCCGCCGCCACTCCGGCGCGCCTGATCGACATGGACGCGGAGCCGTTCCTGCTCGCGTCATGTCTCACCGCGGTGGTCGCCCAGCGCCTGGTGCGCTGCATCTGCCGAAACTGTAAGGAGCAGTACACGCCCTCGGCGTCGGTGTACCACAGCCTGGGCCTGGAGCCGGAGATGGGGCCGGTGTACCGTGGCGTGGGGTGCAACCAGTGTCGCGGCACGGGCTACTGGGGGCGGCGGGCGGTGTTCGAGGTGATGGCGGTGACCGATGAGGTGCGCGATGCCATCCTGCGCGGGGTCCCCGCGGCCGGCATTCGCGACCTGATCCGCAGGGCGTCGGTGCCCAGCCTGCGGGCGGACGGCATCTGGAAGGCGCAGACAGGGGTCACGACCCTGGAGGAAGTCCTGCGGGTGACGCAGTTGGAGTAGGAGGCGTGCGCCCCCCCGAGCGCGTCGGGCAAGCGCGATGCTCCTGCGGAACCGCCCGAGGGGGGTTGCATTCCGCCGTCAGGTGGGTATAGTGGAGACGCGAGGGCAACCTTGCACTTTCTGCCCGGTGCCCCTTGTGGGCTCGATAGGGTTCGCCCCGCCGGGCTTCATTCACGAATCCGGTCCCCCCTCCAGGAACGCCATCACCTCTCTCGTACGCAAGACCGTCACGCGCGCCGCCGGCCCCAGGGAGAGCAGGTCCTTGTCGCCGCTGACCAGGGCGTCCACCCGCGCTTCCCAGGCCCCCGCCAGGACGGGGGCATCGGTCACGTCGCGCACGAGGTCGGCGGCCAGTTCAACGAGTGATGCGGCGGGGTCACCGGTCACCGAGAGCGGCAGCGTCGCTAGCAGCTCTGCCGCGCCCACAGGCGAGAAGTCGAACTTGGTCTGGAGAACGCGGCGCACCTGCTCCACAACGTAGTCGCAGGCGAGGGCCTCGAAGCGCCCCTCCGCCGCCAGGACGACCAGGGCGGCCTCGGGGCCCTCAAACAAGAGCGCACTGATCAGCACACTGGAGTCCAGGAATAGCCTACGCACTGTCGGGCTTGCCCCAGCGTTCGTCGTAGATCTCTCGCTTCGCCTCGGAGAGCGCTTGTTCGACCTCCGTGCGCGTGATGCCCCGTCGCTTTGCCTCGGCGCGCAGCCCGGCTACCGCCTGCTCGAAGCGCGAGCGGGGAGCCACCTCCGCCAGCACCATCCGGTCGGAGAGCAGGTGCAGGATCAACTCGTCGCCCGGGCCCACGCCCAGCAACTCGCGCAGGTCCTGCGGTATCACGAGCTGGCCCTTGGAGGAGAGCCGCACCCGTCTGCTCATGGTCATGGAGACACCTCCTGAAGCCGTGGTAAGACCATCTTACCACCGAGAGAGCCTTCACACAATCCTCCTCACCGCCAGCACCCCGCTGCCTGGAACGGGCCGATGTTGACCTTCACCCCGTCGTCGACGTCTGGGTCGCCGCCCCTCGGCTGCTCCTCGGCGGGCATCCAGGGGACCTGGATGCAGTAGTGCTCGCCGATCCCGGGGTCGGGCTCGCCGGTCAGGATCAGGCCCAGCTTGCGGTTCCGCTCCTCGGCGGCGTGCAGGTTCGTCTCCAACTTCTCCAGGCGGGCGCGGGCGTCTCGGGATCCGTCGCTCTGCAGGTCGCCGATCTCTCGCCGTAGGCGGTCCATGAAGCTCGCCAGGTAGTGAGCCCGCACCTTCTGCAGCCGGTTTCGGTTGAGACGGTGGTAGTGGCACAGCACCCCGAAGGAGCCGTCGTCGCTCTGGATCTGCCAGAAGATCGCGCGGCGCTTGTGGAGGCCGACGTGGTAGTCGAAGTAGCGGGTGGCGAACCAGGTCGCCATGTCCGTCTTCGGCGCGCAGCTATGGCTTCGAGTTCCCGCAGATCAGCAACCCGCCTACGCAAAGCTGCGGCCCCGCCCCCGTGTCGTTCGCCGACCATCGTGTGGTCATCATTCCCAGCGCCGTTCCTGGTCTCGACCGCCGGAGGCTCGCCGGGGGGGGTTGCGTTCCACATCGGGATGGGTATAATAGGTGCAGAGGGAATACCCTCGACCTGCCGCCCGGTGCCCCTTGTGGGCTTGATAGGGATACCCCGCCGGGCTTCATTCGTGTCTGGACTCTGCCCTTCGGCTCGCTCTCCCCCACGCCCTCGCGAACTCCACCAGTGGACTCTCGTCCGGGAACACTTTCAGCCCCTCGATGTTCGCCCCTCGGCGATGGGGTGCCTGGTAGATGCTCGGGGCGATGCGAGCGAAGTGCTCGTACGCGAGATTGCCGTCCCTGAATGCTCGGTAGACATCATAGGCACAGAGGTCGGCCAGTTGGACCCCGTTGGAGAGGTAGCTCTCGACGAACATAGGCAGTTCGACGATGTGCCCAATGGTGCATCCGCTTGATGTCCCTTCCCGCTGGAAGTGACTATGCTTCATCGCAAGAGAGCGGTTCATCTGGAGGCTCGTGTTGTCCACCACCATCAGCGCTTTGTGGCTTGGGTGCTCTGTCCCCAGAAAGGCCTCCACTCGCTCGACGAGCAACTCGTACGCCTTCCGGTGGAGGCGCTCCTCGGTCATGTACTCACGCAGATGCCTCTTGTCCACCACGACGGCGAAGATGCGCATGGCGTGGTATTCGGGCTGCACAAGGTAGGCGTCCACGAGGTCACTCAACTCGTCGTCGCTAAGCCGGGAAAGGAAGGGATGCTTCGCTCGTTCGGCTGGGATGCGGACCCAGCGAGACTTCACTTCCGTGTCGGCGAGCTCGAGGCGGATGCCTTCGTCCCGGCGTATCCGAGCCATGAGACCAAGTTTCCTGTGGTTGACGAAGTGCTCGAACCTGAACCACTTCATCTCGAACAGCGAGACCCCGACGAGTACATACAGCCAGTCCTTCTCGATAGGGTTCCCGTGCTTGTCCGTTCCGCTGACCTCGGGGTCCTTGGTGCCGCTCTCATCCACGTAGACGAAGTACATGCGCTTCCCCCAGTCGACTCGTCGTCGGCCCCCGCACACCACCTTCCTCACCGCCAGCACTCCCGCTGCCTGGAACGGCCCGATGTTGACCTTCACCCCGTCGTCGATGTCCGGATACCGGCCCTGGAGCTCGTCCGCCGCGCTCTTCGACGGCGCCGCGATATGGTCCTGTTCGCGGGTTCGCCCCGCCGGGCTTCATTCATGTCTAGGGGTCCGGCCGAAAAGGCCACATCCGGCCGGCCCCCGAGGCGTAGCGGCCGGCTGAGTGCCCTCCAGAGCCATTCTGGCGTGGCTTCGCGGCCTCAAGACGACTCTTCGGCCGCTCTTCCAGTTGTGCCCGATCAGGGGGGTGGTGCCGTACTGGCCGCCCACACGGGCCCCAGCGCGTCGATGGCGGCGGTGAACAGGCCTAGCTGCTCCTGGTAGCGGGCGCTGCGCGCCGTGTCCGGCGTCAGCGCGTCCTCTGCCGGCAGGCTCCCCACGACCTCCTCCACTGACGCGAAGACCCCGGCGGCGACCCCGGCAAGCACCGCCGCGCCAAACGCCGCCGCCTCCCGTACGCGCGGCCGCACCACCCGTACCCCCGTAGCGTCGGCGATGGTCTGAGCCCAGAAGCGGCTGCTCGCCCCCCCGCCGATCATCCGCACTTCGTCCGTCGTCGCGCCGATCGCGCTAAGGAACCGGAAGTTGCGTGCGACCTCGAGCGCCACCCCGCGCAGCACCCCGAGTGCCAGATCATCGCGCGTGCTGCTGAGCGTCAGCCCGAGCAACGCGCCCCGGGCATGCCGCTGCGAGGCCGGCATCTGTGACCCGTAGAAGTGCGGGAGCACCAGGAGGGAGCTGTCGGCGGCCGTCGCGGCACGCTCGGCACCGGCGACGATCTCGTCGTATGGGGTCGCGGCCGTGTAGAGCGTGGTCCGCAGCCACGAGAGGATGTTCCCCCCGGCGTGGGCCGTCAATAGCGCCCAGCGCTCGGGCACGGCATGGCAGTAGGTGTGCACGGCGCCGGTTGCCTGGTCGAGCAGCGGCTGAGCGATCGAGGCCAACAGCACCCATGCGGTGCCGCATGAGAGGAGCATGGTGTGCGGCCTGACGACGCCGGCGCCCACCGCGGCACAGGTCTGGTCGTGCCCGCCGACGGCTACCGGCGTACCCGGCCGCAGGCCGAGCTCGCGCGCCGCGGCGGCGGTGAGCTCGCCCGCCACCGTCGCCGAGGGGAGCACCGGGCTCAGCCGCGCCTCGTCCACGCCGACCAGCTCCATCAGCCGCGCCGACCACCGCCGCAACCGGATGTCGAAGAGGAGCGTGCGCGAGGCGTTGGGCTCGTCCAACGCCGGGGCGCCCGTGAGCCGCTCGACGATGAAGTCGCCCACCAGGGCGAACCGCGCCGCCCTCCGGTACACCTCGGGGAGGTGCTCGCGCAGCCACACGATGGTCATCGCCGCGGCATGCGGCCCCAGCGCAGCGCCGGCGATCGCGCGCCACTGTGCGGGCGCCAGCGCGGCATCGAAGCCGCCGACCAGGTCGGCGGCGCGCGTATCCATCCACGTGCGGGCGGGGCAGAGCGGCCGCCCCGCGGCGTCGAGAGGGACCATGGTATCGCCCTGGGTGGAGACGGCGACGGCCCGGACCCCATCCCCGCCAGCCTCCCCCACTACCTGGCGCACGGCGCTCACGAGGGCCGCCCACCAGTCTGCCGGGTCCTGCTCGGACCACCCGGGACGCGGAGTGTGGAGGGGGTACTCGACGCCCGCCTGGGTCACCACCCGTGCGGCAGCGTCGATCAGCAGGGCTTTCACGGCGGTGGTTCCCACGTCGATACCCAGTAGCACGCCTGGTGCCCTCCGTTCGGTGCCCGGGGAGATTGCCTGGTATTCGTCCGTGCGGGCCGCGCGACCTGCACGCAGCGGACTGGGGGCAGGCCGCTGGCGCCGTTGCGGCCCCTGTCATCCTGAGCCTGCGAAGCGAGCGAAGGACCTGCTCCTGCGCTGTCGGGCATGCACCTGTTGCCAGATGCTTCGCTGGCGGGCCGCCACGCGGCCCTGGCTCAGCATGACATTCCCTGTCGGTAGCCGCGCGAACCGCGCCTGCAGGTCACTGTCATCCTAGGGAGCGCTCGCGGCTTCGGAGAAGCC
>CAZIWQ010000227.1:3442-8462 GCA_964542355.1 uncultured Armatimonadia bacterium | reverse complement strand
AGTGACACGGCCGCTGGCACGCGGGCCGCGCCCTTGGCGACCCTCGCCCACGCCCGCGATGTCCTGCGCGCCGCCAAGCCCTCCCCCCCACGACGGTCTACCTGCGCGGCGGCACCTACACGCTCAATGAGCCAGTGGTCTTCACCCCCGCCGACTCGGGCACCGCCGCCGCGCCGATCACCTACGCGGCCTACCCGGGCGAGCAACCGGTGCTCTCCGGCGGGCGTGCCATCACCGGCTGGCAGCAGTGGCGGGGCAAGATCACGTGCGCCTCGCTGCCCGTGGAAGTTGGACCTTCCGCTCGCTCTTCGCCGACGGTCAGCGCCAGGTCCGCGCCCGTTATCCGACCGATCACGCGCCTGGAGCAGGTGGAGTAACCCGTTGAGCGCCGCAACTCACCCGCGGCGCTGAGTGCTTGGTCTCAACCCAGTTCCCGTTTCATCTCCGGAACCCGGCGGTTGATGATGTCTTCCAGGCCGGCCAGCTTCGCCTCGACGAGCGCCGGGGTAACCATGTACCCGTAGGCCTCCCCGTGCCACCCCAGGCGGCTGTCGGCCTCTAGCAGCGGGATCGCCGCCCGCGACTGGCCGATCTCGTCGCGGCAGATGTCCGCGAGCCGGTCAAGCAAGGCTCGCTTCTCCTGCGGGTCGGCCGCCTCGTACATGGCATCGCGTGTGAGCAGGAAGTCCACGATGTTCGCGCCGCTGGCCACTTGCAGCAGGTGGCAGCGAGCCACGCTGATCTCGCGCTGCAGGCGCTCGCGGTCGCGACCCGCGGTCTGCTCCAGCGCGCGTTCGAGCAGGGCAAGCCCCTCCGCCCCCTTGGCCGCCTCCGAGCGGAAGCACTCGAGCACCTTCTCCGGCGGGAAGGGGCTCACCCAATCCAGCAGGTCGCCGGCGATCTCCTTGTCCAGCAGCCACGAGTGCGGGAACTTGTGGTTGATGCGGTCGAACACGAAGGGCAGGACGGAGCCGCGGCTGACCGGACCGTAGTACATCACGGGAATGCTGCTGGGGAAGTCGTCGTGGGCCCACGAGAGCTTCTGCCAGCCCGCCACGACGCTGTCCGCGGCCGCCGCGCCGAAGTTGCGCGCCGCGATGCGCCACAGGCCCTCCTCGATCGTCGGCGGCTGCGGATCCCACGTGAACTCGCCCGCGACCTCGGTGGCCACGCACGGCATGTTGCCGAAGTTCCAGCACGTCATCATGCCCGTCACGCCGTGGTCGCGGAGCGCGCGGTACTTCGCGGCGATCTTCGGCAGCGCCGGCAGGTAGGGGATCGACGGGTTCTCGTGGGTGGTGCCGATCTGGATCTTGGCGTAGATCGGCAGGCCGCGGGCGCGCTGGAAGTCGGCCACACTCGTGAACTCGACCGAGGGCCCGACGACCTTGATGCTGTACTCACGGTTCTCATACGCGAAGCCACAGGCCTCCGTCGGTTGGCCGCGCTCGAAGTTGCCCATCACGATGACATCCTCGGGCAGGCGCGTCAGGAACCCGGCGAAGGGCTTCTCCTCGAAGTGTGCCCAGGCCCAGTTCCAGGCGATGACCTCGGCCTCGGGCTGGGCTGACTTCACGCCGTCACGAATGTCGGTGACAATCCGCCCGACGACCTCTTGAGGCGAGTAGGCCACGCAGCGCGGGCAGAGGCGGCCCCCATCGAGCAGCTTCTGGCGCTCGGCGGGGTCGTCGGGCCGCTGGACGCCGGTATAGCAGTGGCTGGGGAACTCCGAGGCCGTGATCAGCATGACCCCGGCAAGTTCCGGCACCCGCGTGAACATGTAACGGAAGCCCTCGCGCAGGTACTCACGCACCTCGGGCGTGCTGCTGCACAGGTGGGCCATCGTCACGGCCCACGAGTTGGAGCCGCGCACCCGGGGGTACTTCTCCCAGAAGGGATCATCCCGCCGCATCCCCATCGGCTCCTGCATGTACAGGAAGACCTTCATGCCATAGATGGCCGCCCGGTGGCACAACGCCTGCAGGCGCTCGAGGATGCGGTCAGAGTCGGCGCCAAACTCAGGGAAGACGTCCACCTTCGCGAAGAGCCGCAACGCCGCGCGCACCCAGATGGCGTTGAAGCCATGCTCGGCCAGGCGCATGAAGAGGTTCTCGTGGTAGAACACCTCGGGCCCGGCGTCGTCCTGCTCGTAGGCCGGGTAGGCCATCTCGGGCGACAGCCACCGCGCGTCGAGCGGCGGGCCGTCGTAGCCGGTGAGTTCTTCGACGTAGAAGGGGGACAAGGGCGAGCGATGGATGCGGTGGTTGAACAGCGGGCGGCGCTGCTGCTGGCCGAGCGGCAGGATCGCCCCGCCCCGCTCGCGCATGAGCGCCTCCAACCGGAACACTCCCTGCAGCACCCCCGCCGGCCCCGCTCCTGTCACCTCGATGGCGTCCGGTCCGATGCGGAGGGCGTGGGTCTCGGGATTCTCACCGATGGCGCTGTCCACACGCAAGTGGATCGCGCGTGCCGTGCTCCCGGCGCCAAGCTGCCCGCCCAATGCCTGTGAGATGAAGGCCTCGAGGTGCGTGGCGGCGGTGAGAACCAGCGGCTCATCGCTCTCGGCGCTCACCGACCAGTTGGCGTCCAGCATCACCTCCTGTGCTCCCGCCGCCGCGCCGGGGCGGGCGAAGCTATCAGCATACGTCGGCGCCAGCAACTCGCCGGCGAAGGGAAAGGCCTCGGTGACTTTCACAGGTAGTTTGCCTCCTCGGCTAGAGACCCGGCCGAGAACGCCACTTCCGGCCGGGTCTCTAGCGGCGAGACGGCTGTGAGTGGCGTCTGCGGGCCTCTGAGCGTAGCGTCGCGGCCTCGGAACGGCTTTTCGGCCGCTCTTCTGCGCCGTTCCTTGTCTATTCCCGCGGCTCACCCGGGCGCGAGGGGCCATGGAGTGAGTCCACGGCAGTCGGCGCCGGAAGCGCGGATACCAGGATCGCCGTGTCCGGAGCCTTGCCGGAGTAGAAAGCGAGGTAGTGAGTACCCCTGATCGTCGTGGCGTTCACGTTGCCTGAATCGATCCCGATCCGACTGCCTGTGGCGACTGCCTCGGGAGGGGGCCAGGTGAGCGGATTGTCGAACACGCTGTCTGGATCGACGACCCGACGCCACAGGACACCGTGGCCACGTTGGTAGTAGTAGTTGCTCAGCAGACCGGTTGCGGCGTCGAGGACCAGGCTCGGCGTGGAAGCAGAGACATCGCCGATGTTCGTTCGCGAGCGCGTCCACGTCGCACCATCGTCGGTCGATACCATCTGGAACTGGGCTTGCGTCGTAGACGCGCCTCCCCCCTCGATCCGCCCGATTGCGAGAATCCTGCCATCGCCAAGATAGACAGCGGACGGCTCGGTCGGCCACTCGGATTTGGGCAGCCCGGACTCGATGGTGGTCTGCGTCCAGGTTGCGCCATCATCACTGCTGGTCAGCTTGCCCCACGAGTGACTCGGGCTGTCATCGTACGCCCCTGCGAACCACAGTGCCATGAGCCCAATCCCGGGGACCGAGAAGACGTCCGTGATCTGCATCGGCGTCACGGCGAGCTTCGGCGTCGCCACGAGCGTGAACGTCACCCCATCCGTGGTGCGGTAGAGGTCGTGGTTCCAGTCCTTCCCGATTCGCCGCACCCAGAGCAGCATCGCCCCCGTGGAATCCAGTCCCTTCCCGACGGTGACCTCGCCGTAGCCCGGCGTGTTGGCGACGACAGCTTCCGTCGCCCAGGTCTTTCCGCTGTCCGTGGACGTGCGTGCATACACAGCGCGGGCGTCTTCATCGATCGTGTGGGCCGTGCCTCGGCTGTACACGCAGACCAGCTTGTCTCCGATCGCCTGAATCATGGGCCACGAGTTGTAGCCGCTCACATCCTGCACGACATCCGGCTTCGCGAGAGCCTCCAGGGGCGTTACCTTGACCATTGCCAGGCCGGTGGGCTTGGTGAACGTGTCGGCGGGATCGGTCGGCTCCCGCTGAATGCGCACCCACAGGGGAGCATTCGGCTCCACCTCGTAGTAGGGCTCCAAGAGGATGGTCCGAGTGTAGAACGGCCCGACGGGAAGCGCGGTTCGCACGGGGGGGCCCAGAACATACGGGGACGTGAAGGGAGCACCCTCGACCATCTGCGATAGGTGGCACCTGTAGACATCCTCATAGTCGGGGCTCGTCGATGCATCCGTCGTGGTCACGACGATCTCGACCTTCACGGCGCCGCACCCGCGGGGGAGACCGCTCACGAGCCCGGCGACAGACTGCCCGGCCGTGCCGCCCGATAGCGACCACACCGGGATGTGCGTGGAGCCGCTCGACATGAGCACCAGCGAAGGTTGGCCCGTCGCAGCCGACATGTTGTCTGCGCTCAGATAGACCGGGGCCCCCGCCCACCTGCCGGAGACGCGCATCTGAACCATTCGCTCACCTTCCTCGACAACCGCCTGTTTCTCTTGGACGGGTGAACCGACGGCATCGCCCGCTCCGAAGCTGGCGACAGTAGCGGCAAGCAGCGCAGTGTATGGACAGATCAGCTCACGGAGAGTGAAGCCGTGCCGCCTGCAAGCACGAGCTGCATAGAGCATAGCTTCCTCCTGTCGCGCTCCATGGTTGAGGGTGGCCTTCGCCTGCGGCGGTGCGCGGCAGAACCGTCACGTGCCAGGCGATGTGTGGGTCACGGTCCTTGTCGTGGGACCACACGCGGGTGTGGGGGAGACGATGCGCAACGGTGCTTCCTTGTCCGGACAGAGCTTCGCCGTCCGCAGCGTCCAACCCTTCCCCTGCAATGGTCTGGTACGCTGATGGCTGAATGGCGTGAACGGCGCGGTGTCGGCCTCGGGGCCTACTGCCCTGGCGGACCCCCGTGAACCGCCTGGCCCAACCACGCGCATCTTGTCGCGGTACCGGCGTCTTCGAAGCGCTTGCGCCAGGCCATCGGCGGGGCGCACCGGTCGCCCGGCAGGATGACCGGGCTGAGTGGAGAAGTCAACATCGGCGCCGGGAGCTAGGCAACTCCACTGGTGGCCCTGAAGAGCTGCACAGA
>CAZIWQ010000227.1:0-3342 GCA_964542355.1 uncultured Armatimonadia bacterium | reverse complement strand
TCTGCGTCGGATAGCTCGAGCCGCCGGCCGCTCCTGGCGCGGCTCACATCAGGAGATGCCCCATGCCCAACCATCAGCCGCGTCGCTCGTTCCGTGGGGGGCTACTCGTGGCTTCTCGCTGCCCTGCTCCCTTCGTGGCCGTGATCGCGCTGCTCCTCTGGACCTCTCAGCGCTCCATGGCGCAACCGGAGGGCGGTGCGCCGGCCGCCCCGGCCACCCGCGCCGTCGCCTCGTGGTCCTTCGACGGCGACCTTGCCGACCAGACCGGTCACGGCAACACCGCGCTCGCCGCGACGCCCCGGTTCGTTGAGGGACACCAGGGCTCGGCGCTGCAGGCCGACGAGCTCGGGGCCGTTGTTCCCGACGCGCCGGACCTGCGCCTGGCGCCCGGCTTGCGACTGGAGTGCTGGGTCAGACCCACCCGAGCGCACTCCGGCATCACCTACATCGCGCTCAAAGATCAGGAATACATGCTCCGCCTGGACCCTCCGGGGGAAGGTGGGCGCTTCTCGTTCTTCGTCTACCTCGAGGGCAACTGGGAGCCGCGCGTGCAGTCGGGGGTCGCACCGCAGGTTGGCCAGTGGTACCACCTGGTCGCCGGCTGGGACGGGCAGAACCTGTCGCTCGAAGTGAATGGCAAGGTCTGGCGCGGACAGCGCTCCGGGACACCTCGCACCGCCTACCGGCAGTTGCAGCTTGGCCCCTGCGAGGGCCTGCTTGATGCGGTGCGCCTGGACAACCCCGGGGCCAACGCCACGGCGGAGGCGGTCTGGCCCTTTGAGGGGGATGTGCAGGACGCCTCCGGACACGGCCACGACGGCGCGGCGGAGGGGGCACGGTTCGTGCCCGGCCCGGTGGGGCAGGCGCTGGGGCCCGTGGCGCAGCCGGTGCGAGTACCCGACAGCGAGGCCCTGCGGATCGCGCCGGGGTTCCACCTGGACTGCCGCGTCTACTTCGAGAGTGTCCCCACCGGCATCCAGACAATCGTCGCCAAAGACGGCGAGTACATGCTGCGCGTGGACCCGCCGAACGAAGGGAGCGATCTCGCGTTCTTCGTCAACCTGGACGGCTGGGAGCCACGAGTGCGCACTCACGCGCCAGTCCGGCCGCGCGAATGGTACCGCCTCCTCGCGCACTGGGACGGGCTGATGCTGACGTTGGAGGTGAACGGGGTACAGTCACGCATCACGCGAAGCGGCCTGTGTCGCGGAGGCAACAGCCCCGTGACCATCGGCGGCCCGGGGATGGTGGTGGATGAGGTTCGCCTGGACAACCCCCGGCGGCCGGCCATCCGCGTCGTCCGCGTGACCCAGGAGCACGCCATCGTGCGGGCCGGCACCCCGGAGACCCTGACGACCGTGGTGCAGAACCTGAGTCAGCCCGTGACCGGGGCCGCCGTGCGGCTGGACGTGCCCGCCACCGTCCGTTGCCTCGACGCTCCCGCGCACGAGTTGGGTGCCCTCGGATCCGGCGAGACGAAGACTGTCCAGTGGCGGGTGACGGCCGATGGCGAGACAAGCAGCGAGGCAGTGGTGCGGCTGACGGCCGACGGCGCCTCGCCGGCCATCGTCCGCCGCGCGCTGGTCTTCTTCCCGCTTGACGACCAGGCCGCGGCGTCCCGCGCCCGCCGGAACCCGCCCAGCCAGGGCGGCAAGACGTACTACGTCGACAGCGTGCAGGGCAGTAACGCGAACACGGGTCTCTCCGAGGCACAGGCCTGGCAGGACTTCACGAAGGTCACCGGGATGACCCTCGGCCCCGGCGACGCGCTGCTCCTCCGGCGCGGCAGCGTGTTCTGCGGGGAGTTGTCAGTCTCGGCCCGTGGGACGGCGGACAACTGGGCGGTCATCGGCGCCTATGGCACGGGACCCCGGCCGATCATCCGCCGCAACTGGGACATTGACGACCGCTGCGCGCTGCTCACGAACCCGGATTACCTCCGCGTCCGCAGTCTGGTGCTCTCCTACGCCGGGAAGGGACTGGTGGTGCATTACTCTGCTTCCGGCCATCGGGGGTTGCTGATCGAGGACTGCCTGGCCCACCACATCGAGGGGCTCTACCGACCGAACGCCAACGGCATTCCGGAATGGCTCGACCGCAACGGCGCCCCGGGTGACGGCCTGCACAGCTCCGTCGGGATCGGCGTCTCCGGCGCACCGGCCGAGGAGATCGTGCTGCGCGACTGCGAGATGTTCCAGACCTCAAGCGGCTTCTTCGCCATGGGCGACGGGGTCATCGTTGACCGGGTGTACTGCCACGACAACTACGTGCGGAACACCTCTCCGCATCCCTACATGGTCCGCGTCCGGCGCTCCTATCTGCAGAACAGCGTCTTCGACGCCTCCGGGTGGCACGCTTCCGCGGGCACGATGGGCATCATGCTGGGCGACCCACGGGGCCTCATCATCCGCAACTGCACCTGGCGCAATCAGCCGGACTCCGGTTCGCACGACGAAGGCGGCATCGACTTCGAGAACTCCGGAGATGGCTGTCTCATCGATCACTGCACCTTCCAGAACAACGCCGGGGCGGCCATCGAGGTGCTGGGGCTGCGCTCGCCGCAGACCCGGAATGTGGAGATCGCCCACTCGCGTTTCCTGGCCAACAACACCGCTCACAAGCTGGGGCCGGGTGAGATCTATGTCTGGGGGGGAAGCCCTGACCCTGACATCTGCTGCAGCACCGGCGTGGTCCACGACAATGGCTATGTGGTCTTGCCCGGGGTGGAGTTCTTCGTCAACCAGGCGCCCAAGACCACAAGTTGGACGCTGCGGGGTAACACCCCCTACGCGACCATCGCCGAAGCCGACAAGGCAATGCCGTTCAACGCTCCGCCAGAGGTGGACGCCGGCCCCGACCAGCGCACGGACGCGGCCGCTGTGCGCCTCACCGGCAGCGTTCGCGACGACCACCGCTCCGGCGCCGACCCGCTGCAGGTGCGCTGGGAAGTGCTCGAAGGGCCCGGGACGGTGACCTTCCGGGACGCGACCGCACCCGTGACCGAGGCGGCGTTCTCCGCACCGGGCGACTACCTGCTGCGCCTCGTCGCGGATGACGGCGAGTTGTGGCTGAGCGACATGACAACGGTCCACCTCCTGCCACGGGGTGCGTCGGTGGCACTGGCGTGGGAGTTCAACCGGCCGTTGGACAAGGAGGGTTGGAGCGAGGCCGACCTGGGCACCCAGCCCCGCCAGTGGACGCACCAGGAGTGGTCCACGACGTCTGATCCGGTGAGGTACGTCGCCGGCGGCTACTACCTCGTCGCCCTCGAGAACAGCGCGAGCGCCCACCTGTTGTCCGGCGATGATCTCGGCCTTGACCTGAGCCTCAGCAAGACGATCA
>CAZIWQ010000226.1:0-8502 GCA_964542355.1 uncultured Armatimonadia bacterium | reverse complement strand
GTTCCCCCGCGGACGCTGTCGGCGCTTCGCGCCTGCGTCCGCCAGGCCTCTCCGGCACGGAGAGGGGACGGGGGTGAGGCAGACATGTCGTGCCGTCTGCCGCGCGCACAGCTCGGCGTCGTGCCCGGAGGGGCCCGGCCGTCGCGGCCGGGCCCCCGGCCTCAGAATCGCAGACGGGCGAACAAGCTGGT
Organism: uncultured Armatimonadia bacterium; assembly: GCA_964542355.1. Lineage (GTDB taxonomy): Bacteria > Armatimonadota > Zipacnadia > Zipacnadales > JABUFB01 > CAZIWQ01. The sequence continues at coordinate 8,311 of CAZIWQ010000226.1, read as the reverse complement.
GTCCTGGCAGTTCTGCGCCGAGCCCTGCCAGACCATCTGGACCTCCCGCTCGCCGCCCTGGTCCGCATCATCGATGGCCACATCAAAGCCCAGTGTCGCGCCCGGAGCGGCCACGAAGTCGGGGAAGCCGGGGGCCGCCAGCGGGATGCGCGCCTCGACCGTATACCCGCGCGGCGTGCGCTTGCCGACGGCCACTGTGCCGGTCACGTCCCCCTGACACATGTCGAGACGGCACTTCCCATCGGCAGCCGGCGGGCTGAGCAGGAGCTGGGCGACGCCCCGTTCGTAGCCGGTGTGCACCTGACGGGCGAGTGCGCGGCCATCGACAAACAGCTCCACGCAGTCGGCCATGTAGGCCTGTCGCATGTTGGTGCGAGGCGTCAGGGAGTCGTCGGTGACGTCGAGTGCCTCCAGCAGGGCGCCCTCGGTCCAGCCCACCCACAGCCGCGCGGACAGGTCCTCCGGCCCCCACCAGGTGCCGGGGAGCTTATCGAACATGGGGCTGGGCTTGCCGACGACGACCCGGGTGGCGGCATCGATGAGGGCCGGTGGCGCCGTCCACTCGCTCAGGTCGCCATCGACGCGGGCCGCGGCGGGTGCCGGCGGGCAGGGAGTGGGCCGGATCACGACCAGGGGCAGCGCGCGGCTGCAGGTCATGGCCCCGGCCTGAACGGCGACGCTCACCGCGGCCTGGCCACGCGGTGCCTCCGCGGGCACTGTGACCGTGAACTCGCCCGTCGTCCGGGCCCCACCGGCAAGCTGCACGGGGAGGGTGTCAGGCTGCGCGCGCCAGCCGGAGGGCAAGCCTGCCACCCGCACTGTGCAGTCCATGGTGCCAGGGAGTGTGTTGGTTACCGCGACCTGCACCCGGAAGCTCTCGCCGGCCGCGACCACGCCGGGGGCCTGCGCCTCCAGCGGGTTCCACACCTCGAGGTCGGCGGGGACGTCGAGCAGGTAGGTGGGTGCCTCCGTCAACGGCAGCAGGACTTGCCGCCCATCGCCGGTCACCTCACCCGGGTTGCCGTAGAGGTCGGCGGTGGGGATCCGGCGCCGTTCGGTGAGGAGCACGGCCTGCTCGGACGGCTGCGTCGTCCAGGCGACGGCGAGCGTGCGGGCGGCCCCGCCCGTCCCCGCCTCCGCGCGGAACAGATATACGCGCAGGCTCGGGCTGGGCGTTGCCACCCGCCGCACGAACGTCGCGGTGCCCAGCGCCCGGGCCATCATGGCGTGCGAGATGCCCGGGAGGAGGGGGAGTTTGCCGCGCGAGATCGGGGCCCCGGCGTGCACGTTGAACTTCTCCATGCCCTCTGACATCTCCAGGACGAACTGGCGGACGAGGTAGCGGGCGGCACGGTCCTCCGTCGTCGGCCAGATGGCGCCGTAGGTGGCATCGATCGCGGTCCCGCGGCGCGAGGTGATGCAGCGCGCGAAGAAGGCGTCAGGGGGCTTGCCGGCCGCTGTCAGCTCGAGGTTGGCGCGGAACTCGTCGCCACTCATCGGCCGCCCGGCGACCCGCGGCGGCTGGGGGAAGCCAACCTCCGTGTCCCACATCGGCAGGACGCGCCCGTAGCGACGCATCAGCTCGCGCGTCTGAGCCACCTTCTGATCGCAGCCGAAGGTCTCGGGCACGGCGTACGCGTAGTCATGGTACGAGAGTACGTCCATGAACTGGAGGCCGCCGAGCTTGAAGACCTCTTCGGTGAAGCGGAGCCAGCCCGGGCAGCCGGCGATGCCGACCACCGTGGCTGTCGGGTCGAGCTGTTTGATGGTCTCATACGCGGTCTTCAACAGCTCGCAGTACTGGGCCGGGGTGCCGATGAAGTGGCCGGAGTTTGCCTCATTCCACACCTCCCAGTACTTGACCCGGTCCTTGTAGCGCGTGACCGTCCGGGCCACGTAGCTCTTCCAGTCGGCGATGTCGCGCGGCGGGTACTGGTATGCCAGATGCCCGGAGTCGTACAGCTCGGCCAGCCCGTCGCGGTACATGCCTTTGAGGACGGGGTCGGCGAGGGCCACGGCGCGATCCGGAATCGCGGAGGCCCACCCGGGAGTGAAGCACAGACACCACACGACCTCTTCGCCCTTGGCCATGGCACCGGCGAGCAGGCGGTCGGTCGGCTCCCAGTTGTACTTGCCCCGCTCGGGTTCCATCGCCGCCCAGTTCGTGGGGTAGTCCCAGAAGCGGTTCCACTTCATGCCGATGCGCTCGCTGCCGGGCATGTGAACGGTCGGCTGACCGCCGAAATGGGAGGTAGCGGGGACCTCGGCCAGCGGGGGCAGGGGCTCGACGATGGCAAACGCGGGGAGCTTGCGCCGCTGCAGCTCGGCGCCGCCGGACTCCACCACCAGGGTCGGGAGGTAGAGGCCGCGGGTCGTGAGGCTGACCGGGATCGTCACCTCGCACTGACCGGCGGGGGGAACCACCACTGCGACCGGCCCGACCTTTGTCGCGCCGCCGCCGTGGAGCGTGGCCGCGATGCCCACGCTGTAGCGGGCCTCCGCCGGGCCCTGGTTGCGCACCGTGCAGGTGACGTCGAACGGTCGGTCCGCGGGGAAGAAGTAGGCGCTCACATCGGGATAGCGCGCCGTTACCGTCGTGACGGGGCCCGCCGCCGGTCCGACCGGCTGCTCGCCATGGGGGAAGGCCGTGCGGGCCACGCCGGAGATGCGCAAGTAGGCGATGGCCCCGACGAAGAAGTACTTCGGCCCGGACTCATAGCCCACCATCACTGGGCCCTTCGCGGCGACGATGCCGCCGGCCCACTCCCGGCTGCCATCCTCGCGGCCGTTCACCCACAGGCGCTCGGCCTTGCCGTCATAGGTGACGGCGACATGGTACCACCGGCCCCGCTGCAGGCTGGTCTTGCCGGCGACATGGACCATCGTCCTGGCCTTCGGATCGGAGATCTCGAAGGACAGGCGGTTGCCGCTGTAGCCGGTGACACCCATGCGGCAGCCATTGACGAGGTAGTTGAATTGCTCGAAGATGCCGTGGATCGTGCCGGGAGAATCGCCGTCGAGGCGGATCAGGGCCTCGATCGTGAACGGGGCCGCGAGCGGCGGGAGGTAGCCCAGTAGGCGCGTCGTACCGTCGAGGAGGATGCCGCTGCCGGGTGCCAGCGCCGCCGGGGCATCCCCCTCCAACTGCAGCGTCCCCTTGCCACATCGATCGACCAGCCCCTGCTCATCGCCGGTGCGGAAGTCGAACAGCGCGATGGTGGTGTCATCCAGCAGCTCATTGGCGGCCGGCGCTGCGGCGCTCGCCGCGGCCATCGCCAGCACCGCCGCGCCGAGCCGGACACCGGACCAGTGTCGGCCGGCGAGTGGCCGACCGGATGACCGCCGGCCGGTGCGTCGGCTCTGCGTCGAGGGCTGCGGGTTCATGCGGGCTCGACCTGCTCCAGCGGCTGGACATTCCCGCGCACGAACTGCGGGCCGTTCACCGGGGCCGCCCACCGGATCGCATTGGCGATGACGCGCAGGACCTCCTCCTGGTAGTAGATCGGGAGCGTCTCGTGGCCGGGCCGGAAGTAGAAGATCTTGCCGTTCCCGCGGTTGAAGCAGCAGCCGCTGCGGAACACCTCGCCGCCCGCGAACCAGCTTACCAGCACGAGCTCATCCGGCGCGGGGATGTCGAAGTGCTCGCCGTACATCTCGACATGAGGGATCTCGATGTACTCGCCGAGGCCGTCTGCGATGGGATGGCCGGGCGCGACGACCCACAGGCGCTCCTTCTCGCCGATCTCGCGCCACTTCAGGGAGCACGACGTACCCATCAGGCGCCGGAAGATCTTCGAGTAGTGACCGGAGTGCAGCACGATCAGGCCCATGCCCTGCAGCACACGCTGGTAGACGCGGTCAACAATCTCGTCGGCGACCTCACCATGGGCCATGTGACCCCACCAGGTGAGCACATCGGTGGCGGCGAGCAGCTTCTCGGTCAGACCGTGCTCGGCCTCGTCCAGCGTCGCGGTCTTCACCTTGAAGTCGGGGCACGTCTTCTTCAGGTATGAGGCAATCGCCCCGTGCATCCCCTTGGGGTACAGCTTTTCGATTGCTTCGTTGCTCTTCTCATGGCGGAACTCGTTCCAGAGGGTCACTCGGATCGGCATGATCGTCTCCTGTCTGGATGGGATGTGCTACTTCAGGACCCACGTGCCGAAGCGGTCGGGCTCCTGGAAGCCGCCGATGCAGCGCGACCACGAGGTGTACTCGCGCTCGTCCGCCGAGCGTGCCCGGCAGATGTTGGCGTGCAGGCGGGCACCGGCGGCGGGAGCGCTGACCTTCAGTGCCGACCAGGGGACGGCCAGCTCCAGCGACCAGTGGTCGGTGCCCGGCGTGGTTGCCGACTGGATCGCCGGGCTCCAGCCGAGATCGATCTCGGTGTCGGCCTGCTGGAAGGCATCCCACAGCACGTTGCGGGGGTTGAGAATCATGTGGTAGAAAGGCGTTGGCTCCTTCCCGGGGGCCAGGAAGATGTCGACGCTGTCGCCCTGCCACACATCGTCATCGCGGCCGACCCCGAGGATACTGAGCTTGTCCATCTTGGGCTCCGCGCAGCGCACGGCGATGTACAAGTACTTGTCGTCATAGGCGGCCCAGGCCAGCGTCGCCGCTTTGGCGGTGTCGTTGTCACCGGAGGCGTAGGGTGCGAACGGCTCCATGGCGGGGGCCTGCTTCCAGATCGGGTCGTCGAGCCGGCCGTCGATCACGGGTGCTGCGATCCCGCCCTGTGCGCGGGTGACCTGCGCGACCCGGTCCCCGAGCTTCGCGCGGATCTTGGCCGCCTCCGCCTCCCGGGCCTGCTTGATGATGGGGGCCAGGTCGAAGCCCAACGGCTGGCGCTTTGCCACCTTCTCCCGCGCCGCGGCAGTCGCTGCCGTGAGGCCCGGCGGCAAGTCCTTGTTGGTCCACCAGTTCATCTTCTCGCTGTAGAGCCACACGTACCGATCAGAGGAAGTGAGCGCCCAGTAAACGTTGTGCTCGAACCACTTGGCCCGCTGCTCGGGGGCCATCATCGTCGATGGGGTCGAGCGCGACCACAGGCTGAACACATAATCGACGTACAGGGCCTGGGCGCACTGCACCTGGGCCAGGTACTTCGTGCGGTTCTCAGGGGCTACCAGGCCGAGCGCCGTCTGGCGGATGCCATGGAACGACTTGAAGTACGCGAGCGGGTCGGTGTAGTAGTACGAGCTCTCGTTGCCGTCGGTGAGGATCACACCGGGAGCGGCGACATCCAGCATGCCGTTGACGAAGGCGGCCAGCAGGCCGTAGCCGTCCTGCGACAGCTTGCGCATGCGCACCGCCTCGTCGGGCTCCGTCGCGGCGGAGCTCAGGTGCCCGAGCTGGAAGAAGGTGTGCATGACCAGCCCCGGGTACTCGCGCTGGAGGGTGTCCATGAACTGGGCGCCGCGCTGGCGGACCACTACCTGGTACTCGGCGAATGTCTTCTCCTTGGCGCGGGGCTGGGCCGACCACTGCCAGGGGTTGGACCCGTACGGCTCGTAGTCAAAGCACACGCCCTTGCAGCGACCGACCTTCGCCGCCTTCGCACACAGACGCGCATTGTGGAGCACACACTCCCAGTCGGCATCGCTGAACCAGTCCATCTGCGAGGCGGCATACATGATGATGAAGTTGTCGGTGAACTGACCCCACTGGATCCGGCCGAGAGCGTCGAACTCGCCCTGCACCTTGGCCTGCTCCCACTTCTGGTTGACGAACACGGAGCCGATGTTAGGCACCCGCATGATGAGCCCGTCGAACGGCAGCTTCTCCATCTCGCGGATGTGTGCGGCGACAAAGCTGGGTGTGGGAACGTCCCAGCCGTACTCGATGAGCTTCTTGGGCTGTGGCTGGGCCACAGCGATGGCACAGGTGGCTCCCACTACGACACAGGCGAGGATCAGACGTGACACGGGTCTGGCTGCCATGGTGGCTCTTCCTTCCGGGCTGGTGGGATGTCTCCGGCCGGATCGGCCGTCCGGAGCGCGGTCCGGCGGCACGAGCGCAATCGGGCGGCCGGGCACCGTCGGCCGCCGCCGCTCGCTCGCATGGAGCCGGCCGGTGAGGCGCCTGCTCTTTGCTGCCACGACTATTCCGGCCACGGCCGGCCGGTTCCTTCCTGCCGCGCCGGCCGGGCGACTCCCGCCCTGGCCCCCAAATTGCAGCAGACAAGGCGCGGCCGATCGATGGTGGCCCCCATCCTGCCCTCAGGTCCGGTGAGTGAAGCGATCGCGGCCAGGCACGTGATCCCAATCCTGTGCGTGTGTGCGGCGGGCGCCGGCGCTGTGTTCATGCCTCCGGAAGCCCTGTCCGTCGCGGCATGGCCCTGGCCTGCCGGTGCGCTGGGGGGGCGGGCGCGGCAGCCGGCGGCGCGGCGCATCCCGGGCAGCCGGATCGTGGCTGACTTCGACGCCACTCGCTGTCTGCGGCACGTGAATGAGCTGGCGGGCAAGATCGGCTGCCGCCCGCTCGGCAGTGCCGGTGAGCGGGCCGCGGCACGCTACATCCGCCGCCAACTGCAGGACGCCGGATGGCGGGTCCACTCCCAGGACAACATTCGCCTGTCCGGAACCTCCCTCACCACCCAGAACATCATCGCCGAGCACCCCGCGACCGCCGACGGCTGGATCGTGATCCTCGGGGCCCACTACGACTCGTGCGCCTTGCGCGAGCGCTCCCCGGGGGCCGATGATAACGGGTCGGGTGTCGCCGTGCTGCTCGAGCTCGCCCGCGTCTTGCGGCGTGCTGCGCTGCCCTATCAACTGCGCCTGGTGTTCTTTGGCGGAGAGGAGCGAACGCGCGCGCAGCCCGAGGTCCACCACGTGGGCTCCGACTACTATGTCCGCCGCATGGACGAGGCTGCCCGTTCGCAGGTGTTGGCGATGGTCTCGGTCGACATGGTGGGCAGCGGCCCCGAGCTCCGCACCGTGCGGAGCGGCTATGGCACCGACCGCGCCCGGCTATGGCTTCTCGAGGCCGCGGAGCGCCTCAACCTCACCGTGGCGACTCACGGCTCGCAGCCATGGAGCGACCACGAAGCGTTTGAGGCCGCCGGCATCCCCGCCGTCTGGCTCACACGCATGGCAGATTGCGGCGGACATTGGCACACGGTCGGGGACACTCCCTCGCGAGTGGGGAAGCAGGCCCTGACGGAAAGCGGGCGGCTGACGGTGCGCTTTCTGCTGACCGTGGCTGAGTGGCTGGCGCGGCCGGGCGGCTCACCCTCGCCGGCCCGGGCCGCCACCGTAGCAGGCCTCGCAGACAGGTGAGTTAGCAGGGCAAGCACCGCTCCGCGCCGAATAGCCCCACTGAAGCCCGATGCGTGCGGGTACAATCGGGGGAAAGGAGGCGGGGCCATGAGACGTGCGTTCACCCTGATCGAGCTGCTTGTCGTGATCGCGATCATCGCCATTCTGGCGGCCATCCTGTTCCCGGTCTTCGCGCGGGCGCGCGAGAAGGCGCGCCAGGCGGCGTGCCTGTCGAATGTCAAGCAGATGGCGCTGGCCACGCTCATGTACGCCCAGGACTACGACGAGGTCCTGCCATTCGGCATCGGGGGGCCGACAAGCACCACGCTGCTCAGTCTGATGGAGCTGCTCGCGCCATATATGAAGAGCGAGCAGATCCAGCGCTGCCCCAGTGACCCCACCGGGACGATCAACTTCACGGCCGAAGGGTTGGGACGCTACAGCTATGGCTGGAATCGGGTGCTGTTTGCCTATCGCCTGCCGGTCGGTCCGCCCCCCGCGGCGGTCGTCTCGCTGGCGGCGGTGGGGCTGCCGGCGGCGACGGTGTCGGTCTATGACGGCCTCGACACCAGCACGGTGCCGGGCATGCACGTGATCCAGGCGGCCTTCCGGCACAACCAGGGGGCCAACGCCGGTTTCCTGGATGGTCACGGCAAGTGGTACAGCGAGAGCCGGCCGCCGGAGGGTTACCCCCAGGCCCTGTGGCATGGGATCCCGTGAGGGGGCGTCGTGCGCCGGTGCGCCCGCGGCATCGTCCGCCCCGATCGGTACGCCCGACACTCCTGTCGGGCGAGCAGGACCCCGACATCGTTCACCTGCCGGACAAGCTGGCAGGTCCCCCCGACTGGCTGCGTCCCTCGCCGCTGGGCCGGCCCCGATTGCCTACGTGCGCGGCCCCTGGACGTCCTCCGCTTATTGACGTGCGCGGAGTCGTGGTCGTGGCCGTGGTCGTTGACGTCACGCGCGAAGCGCGTGCGGTCCCGCCCTCCGGGCTTCAGCCCGGGGACTCGGCGGCCCCCCTCCTTGATCTTGTCTTGTGCTCCCCCCGCCGGGCT
>CAZIWQ010000225.1:0-8508 GCA_964542355.1 uncultured Armatimonadia bacterium | reverse complement strand
CGCCTGCGTCCGCCAAGCCTCGCCGACACGGAGAGGGGACGGGGGTGAGGCAGACATGCCGTTCGCCGTGTGTAGGGCGCGGGCTGATCCCGCGCCGTCGTTGCCTCTCGCCGTTGCCACATGCCAAGTGCCGAATGCCGCCGTCGCCGTCGCCGTCGCCGTCCGCCGTTCGCGATCAGCTTTCCGTGCCGTCAAGCAGGCCACCGCCGCCCGCGTGTCGAATAGTCGCCCGTCTGGAGGGCGAACTACAATGGATAAGCACCGCTTTGCGCTGGGCATCAACACCTGCGGGGACGTCACACTCGAGGCGCTGGACACGATTGCCGAGGCCGGCTTCACGCACGTCTATTGCGATCACCTGAACTGGGCGGCACCGGAGCAGGATGGGGCGGCCGGGGTGTTGGCGGCCCGGCCGTGGGTGGTGGCCCACGGTGTTCACCTGCCGGGCTTTCTCTACAGCCCGCCCGAAGAACCACGGACGCCCGAGCGCGTGATCGACTACTTCGCGCGCTGCATCCGGCTGGCGGGGGCCTGTGGCATCCCGCATGCCACCATCGACTGCGGCCTGGGCTGGCGGCAGCCGGCCGCGGAGTTCCATGCACGGACATGGGGCGCCTATGGGGAGATCGTCGCCTGCCTGCGCGCGCTGTGCGAAGTGGCAGCCGGGTGCGGCGTCAAGCTCAATGTGGAGAACACCGTGCCACCGGCTTGCGGGGGCGGGTTCATGTCGGAGGCCGAGCAGGTTGTGCGCCTGATCGAAGACGTCGGGGCCCCGAACCTGGGAGCCTGCCTCGACAGCGGTCACTGCACCCTGGCAGGGGGCAACCCCGCGGACTTCGTGCGCAGCCTGGGTCCGCATCTGGGGGAGACCCACTTCCAGGACAACTACGCCCCGCGGCTGGTGAACGATGCCATCGGGCCCGCCGATCTCCATCGGCCACCGGGGGTGGGGCTGATCGACTGGCCGGCGGTCATGGACGCGCTCGTGGACATTGGCTATGACGGCCCCGTCGTGTTCGAGCTCGGAGTGTTCTGGGAAGCTGACACGTTGCGGAGCCACGCCGAGAGCGCCTGCCGCAACTGGCGGCGGCTGGAAGACGCGTGGCACATGATGCGCAAGCGCTTGGAGCCGCCATCCGGCCAGGGGGCAGGCCATTGACTCCGACGGGAATGCTCAGGTATGATGTATCCAATCGCCAAAGCGGCAGGCGTGCTGGCTTTGTAGCAGTCGTTGATGTTGCAGTCCTCGGGAGGGACGCACAGATGACGCGCCTGGCATGGTTCATCGCAGCCACCATGCTCGTAACCGTAGCCTCCGTGCCAGCCATCGCTCAACCAGACCCGGGAGACGCGGGCAAGGCCGCCCTGGCCGGTACCGGCATTGGCGTCGGGATTCGGGCTCTGGGTCTCGGAGGTGCTTACACGGTCCTGTCACGTGACGCCACCTCCCTGTACTGGAACCCGGCCGCGCTGGGCCGGATCCGCGGCTTCAGTTGGTCCACCCCCCTCGGCGCCAAGTCTGACCGCTTCGATCTGCTCTCCGATACGAGTGATATCTACGACGCGATCGACAGCGACACCATCGACCTGGACGTCTTCGGGACTCTGCGCGACATTGCCATCCGTGCCAACGGGAATGCGGTGTCGGCAACGACCGGGGCCATGACCGGCTTTGCCGGGCAGGGCGTGGGCATCGGCGGCTTCGCCGAAGCCGGCCTGGATGCGGTCCCCGCCTACGTCGACCTGCGCCCCCTCGGCGGCGATGAGAGCGTCTACTTCCAGGGCTCCAGTGCGTGGTACTACTCGGTCGGTGCGGGCTTCGGCAAGCGAGTGTCACGCTTCGCCAGTGTGGGCATCGGCGTGCGCAATGTGTGGGCCGGCATGACCTACGGCTCCTACTTTGCCACCTCCGACGGCTACTCAGTGACATCGAACGCGGACACGCGCACGATCGATGACAGTGCCATTGCCGTCGACCTCGGCCTGCTGGTCACCCCCAGCCCCTACGTGTCGGCGGGTCTGACGGTGCGTAACGTCAATTCGCCGAGCCTCACGCTCCACGACGGGTCGGTCGCCAAGTCGCTCGACCTCGAGCCGATCGTGAACGTCGGGGTGGCGGCCAGGCAGCAGGACTGGGTCGTGGCCCTGGACGTCCACAACCTGCTCGACGCCAACGACGCCGGCATGTCGTTCCACCTCGGTACCGAGAAGTGGGTCGGTGAGAACGTGGCCGTGCGCGCCGGGCTGCACGACGGCGATCTCGTGTTCGGTCTCGGCGTGTATGCGGGACCGTTTACCATGAACCTGGCCTTCGACCCCGGCTTCGACAGCATTGCCGGCCTGGAGATGGGGCTGGAGTTCTAGCCGCGCGGCCGAACAGCCGCCGGCTCCGCCCGCCGTCGTCACTCGCAGGGGACACCCGACCAGGTGGTCCCCTGTTTGCTTCTGGGGCGACTTGAGCAATGGCCCGCGGGGGAGTATGATAGAGCCCCGGCTGCGATGACTGCATCCCGCCGGAGCCACGCGCAGCCGTGGCCGCCCGCGACCGCATTCAGGCACTGACAAAGGAGTACCCCGATGGCGCCCGATCGTCCGCGCGTAGCACTGGTTCAGTTCCCTGGCTCGAACTGCGAATGGGAGACGCAGCGCTCCGCGGAGGCGGCGGGGCTGGTGTGCGATATCTTCCGCTGGAACCGCGACCCGGCGCTGCTCGCGGACTATGATGGCTACATCATCGGTGGCGGGTTCTCCTACCAGGACCGGGTCCGGAGCGGCGCGATCGCTGCCAAGGAGCCGATTGTGAAGCGGGTCTGTGACGAGGTGGGCGAGCGCGGCAAGCCATGTCTGGGGATCTGCAACGGGGCGCAGGTACTCGTCGAGGCCGGGCTGATCCCGGGCGTCAGCCGCGGCGAGGTCGAGATGGCGCTCGCCCCGAACCGCCACGACCCGGCCGGGCGCATCGCCGGCTTCTGCTGTCGGTGGGTCTACCTCAAGCACACCAGCGCGCGCTGTGCCCTGACCTCCCAGATGCCCCCCAACCAGGTCTGGCCGGTCCCGATCGCGCACGGCGAGGGCCGCTTCACCACCCGCATCACGGGATTACTCGACCGCCTCCGCGCGAACGATCAGATTGTCTTCCGGTACTGCGATGAGGCGGGGGATGTCGCCGCCGACCCCGCCGTGAACCCGAACGGCGCGCTCGACAACATCGCCGGCCTGTGCAACCCCGAGGGGAATGTGCTGGCGATGATGCCCCACCCGGAGCGGGCAAGCTTCCTGCGGCAGGTCCCGGGGGAGCTCGGCGGCGCGTGGGCGCGGGCGCGCGCACAGGCGTGGGGCTCACCGGCGCGTCTTCTCGCGCCAGGCCCTGGCCTCGCGGTCTTCGCGTCGATGTGCGAGTACCTGACCGCGGCGCAGCCCGCCTGACACCGAGGCCCCGAGCAGCCCTCACCACCGCTGTCGTGCCGGCCGCGCGCCCCGGCTCACGGACGGCGCCGGAGGCCACGGGGCGATCCCAGTCCCACGAAGGGTGTTGCCGATGCAGTCCGTTGAGTTGCTGGTCCGGTTGAAGATCCCCGACGTCACCGCTCTGACCGCGGCCGGTGCGCTCCGTCGCCGCATGGGCTATGAGGGGACACTGCGCGCCCTGCGGCGAGCCGACTACTACCGCATGGGCCTCGCGGTGGCGGACGACGCTGCGGCCCGCGAGCTTGCCACCCGGCTGGCGGAGAAGACCAATCTGTTCGTCAACCCGAACAAGCATGTCTACGAGCTGCGAACGGGGACGCACGAGCCGATGCGCGGCCGCGAGGGGCACCACCTGCTCCAGGTGCTGGTGACCGACTCGGCCGACGGCTCGGCCGAGGGGATGCTCCACGCCCTCCAGGGGCGCCTGGGCTATGGCTCGCAGGTGCAGGACCTGCTGCGCGGTGTGCTGTGGTCGCTCGAGGTGACCTCGCAGTCGCGCGACGAGGCGCTGGCGCTCGCCCGCGACATCGCCGTGACACGCACCCGCAGCCAGGGCCTGTTGATGAACCCGCACTTCCAGGAGTGCGAGGTCTGGTAGTCGTGCGGGGCGCCCCCGTCAGCTTGACCGTGTGTGGCGCGGCTGCGTATAATGCCGGTTCGTACGGTGCGCCGCAACTCGCGGTGCGCCGAGTTGTCCCACATAGTGATTGGCTATCCGGTTCCGAGAAGGGAGCCCTTTCGCGATGACCGTGCCGAGAGTGCTCAGTCTGATCGTGGCAGCGGCCCTGGCGGCGGCGTTGGTTGGGTGCAGCAGCTCTGACGATACCATTCTATACCAGAATGTGTCTGAACGGGGGAGTTGGTCGGTTGGCAACCTGCTGGCCTTCGCCTCGTTCGGTGGCAATGGGCTGAAATATGTCTACCGCAGCAACCGCCTCGGGGGCGGACAGACCCTCCTCACCCGCTCGGACAGTGATGACGACCTGACCGATGAGGGTGGCTGGCATCCCTGCTACAGCCCCGATGGGCTCACGATCGCGTTCGTGACGCGCCGTGCGGGTGCCAGCACCTGCATCTATACGATGGATGGGGTTGAGGGTGACCGCCTGGCGATCACGCGCCTCACCGACCAGAGCGTGACCGGGGAGGACATCCAGCCGAGCTGGAAGCCGGATGGCACCAAGATCATCTTCGCCAGCGACAAGGTGATTGGCGGCAGCGGAACGGGCGGCCTGGACATCGCCCAGATGGATGCCGACGGCACCGATCGCGAGTATCTGGTGGCCACCGCCGCACAGGAGCAGTGGCCGACCTTCGACCCGACAGGCAGCAGGATCGCCTTCCAGCGGGGCCCGACTGACGGCCCCACCGACATCGTGGTCCGCGACCTGGCCGGCGGCACCGAGACGAACATCACCGCGGGTCTGCGCACCGGCTCCGGCGATGTCACGCGGTTCGAGGCGCCGGCGTGGGGCACGATCGCGACCGTGGAGTGGATCTACCTCCACTCCAACCGCGATGGCGACTTTGACCTGTTCCGGGTTCATCCCGACGGGACCGGGCTGGAACAGCTCACCAACGACACGCGCTCTGACGGCTACCCGGTGATCAGCCCGGACGGCACCCGCATCCTGTTCACGCGCGACCGCGAGCTGTGGGCGCGAGACCCGGGCGCCGGTGCCGGCAACGAGCTGCGCCTGATCAAGCGCTACTAGGGGTCTGGCCGAAAAGGCCACATCCGGCCGGCCCCCGAGGCGTAGCGGCCGGCTGAGTGCCCTCCCGAGCCATTCTGGCGTGGCTTCGCGGCCTCAGAACAGCTTTTCGGCCGCTCTTCCGGCGCCGCGGCCACGCTCGTCAGCAGGCGGCTCTGGTGGGACACTCGTCGGTCGGCGCGGCCGACCCCTTAGCGGCTCCACTCCGATCGCGGGTGGAGCCGCTTGTCATGTGTCAGTGCCGCGTCGCGGCTCCAGCGCGCCAGTGTCGCCGCACCTCCAGGGAGGCCCATGAACGACGACCAGACCCCCGAGCGCGAGCAGCCCCCTGTCCCCCGGGGACAGGGCCTCGCCTCCGCGGCCCTCCTGATGGTTGTCGTCACCTTCGTCAGCCGGATCGCCGGCATGATCCAGATCATGGTGATCGCCAGCGTCTTCGGCACGAAGGGTGACATCAACTCGTTCTGGGCCGCCTTCACCATCCCCGACCTGCTCTACTTCCTGATGGCCGGCGGTGCGGCGCGCACCGCGTTTGTCCCGGTGTTCACCGAGTACCTTGCCCACCAGCGCTATCAGCAAGCCTGGCGCGTGTTCAGCTCGGTGTTCTGGCTGCTCGCGCTGCTGGGGAGCGTGATCGTGCTCGGGGGGATGGTGTTCTCGCCATCGCTGGCGCGGCTGTCGGCACTGGGCTGGCTGGGGTCGGAGCCCGGGCGTGTCGACGTGTGCGCCCACATCATGCGCCTCCTGTTCCCCGCGCAGTTGTTCCTGGTGCTCGGCGGCCTGCTCATGGGGACTTTGAATGCCTTCAAGCATTTCCTGTGGCCCGCCGTCGGGCCGATTGTCTACGACCTGTGCTTCATTCTGGGCGCCGTGGTGGCCGGCTCGCTGGTCGCGAGCGGGGTCGCCCCGACCCGGGCCCTCGATGTGATGGCGCTCGGGGCGGTGCTCGGGGCCGTGTGCGGGAATGTCCTGATCCAGATCCCCCCGCTGGCGCGGCGGGGCGCCCGCCTGCTGCCGGTGCTGGACCTGCACGACGAGGGGACACGGCGGGTGATCCGGCTCGCCCTGCCGGTGATCCTGGGCCTCGCGGTGTCGGAGATCAACTGGGTCGTCGTCCGCGTCCTGGCAACCATGTGCGAGAACGATGCGCAGTCAATCCTGGCCTATGCCAACCGCCTGTGGAAACTACCCTCGGGCCTGTTTGCTGCGGCGATTGCCATCGCGGTCTTCCCGAGCCTCTCCGAGCACTATGCCCGGGGTGACCGCGACAGCTATCGCCGCGACTTTTCATTCGCGATGCGCAACACACTGTTCCTGGTGCTCCCGGTGAGTCTGGCGATGTGTGTGTTGGCCACTCCCATCGTGCGCATGCTGTTCCAGCGTGGCAGCTTCGACGCGGCCAGCTCACCGGTGGTGGGCGTCGTGCTCGCGTGGCTGACGCCGGGGATGATCGCGCTCGCGCTCAACTATATCTGCGCGCGTGCGTTCTACGCGCGCCACAACACCGTCACCCCGGTGATCGCCGGCATCGCCTCGTTCGTGTCGTGCCTCGCCGTCGGCTACCTGGCGACGCGCACCGGCGGCGTGATCGGTCTCGCGATCGCCACCTCGGCAAGTGCGGTCATCAATGCAGTCCTGCTCCTGGTATGGCTGAAGCGTGAGGTGGGACAGCTTGACGGGACGCGCATTGCGCGATCGGTCGGCCGCATGCTGCCCGGCTGTGTCGTGATGGCGGCAGTGTGCTGGTTCGGGTCCGAGCTGCTATCGGGCCGGCTCGGCACGACGCGCGAGCTGGCCAAGCTCATCACGGTCGTCGTTCCCCTCGCCGGCGGGGCCCTGTGCTTCGTCGGATGCGGGATCGTGCTCCGCGCGGAGGAGCTGGGCTCGGCCTGGCGGCTCGTCACTTCCCGCCTCGGGCGTGCCGCCGTACCGAAGGTGGGCCCGGCGCCGGAGGACGACGGGCGCTGAGATAGACCCTTCGGCTGATGCTGATCCTTCGCCGGCAGACCGCGCTGCGGTCTGGGCTCAGGATGACAGGGGCACCGGACGGCGCCGCAAGCGGCGGCGGCGACACGGTCGGCCTACTGCCGCAGCCACCGCTCCAGGAACGGGAAGCCCTTCCCCCCGCAGAATTGGTGCTCACCCTCGAACACCTGCATCTCACACCGGTGGGCATACCCGAGCACATCATACGCCGCCCGGATCTGGCGGAAGGCGGCGCGCGCTGACTTGATCGGGAAGATCGTGTCTTGCGTCCCGTTCTCAAAGAACACCGGGCGCGGGGCGATCAGGCACGCGATGTCGGGCATCTCCGCCCACTGCAGGATCCCGGGGACATAGTTGTCCTCACAGTGGTTGAGCGGCATGATCGAGTCGTGCCAGTGGCTGAGATAGCCGCTGATGAGTGCTGCGCGGATGCGCTCTTCGACGGCCGCGGCGAAGGTCGTGATCGTGCCCCCGCCGGAGATGCCCATGCAGCCGATGCGCTTGCGGTCGCACTCCGGGCGCGTCTCGAGGTAGTCGATGCAGCGCTTCACGTCGTACACGCGGATGCCGGGCACCGTGCGCCCGAGCAGGATGCCGGCCATACTCGGCCGGCGGCAGCTCGAGTGGGCGCGCCCCGCCGCGACCTCGGCTTTGTCGCGCCGCTCACCGAACGAGAACATGTCAGGCACGATCACGAAGAAGCCTCGCTGCACCGCCTGGATGGCGAAGTCCTTCTGGTAGCCCCCGGGTTCCTCGCGCTGCACCCCGTCGTCGCCGATGCCGACGATGTCGTCCTTGCCGGGACCGTGGCCCGGGAGACAGATCAACGTGGGGAGCGGGCCGGTCCGCGACTCGGGGGTCAGAACCCACGCGGCGACACTGAGGCCCGGGCGACTCTGGAACACCACGTGCTCCCGGGTGTACCCCGCCATCTGCTTCCGCTTCGTCACCTGGGGGGCGAGCTCGCCGGGTGCCTCGTCCAGCCCGCCGAGCAACTCACTGAACTTGCCCTTCAGCTTGCGTCGCCACGACTTCCACTCCTCCTCGTCGGTGGCAGCAAAGCCGAGGGCGGGCGTGGTCTGGTCGTACAGGTTCCACATGTACTGCATGGGGCTCAGCACGCGCGCGGGGCGCGCACTAGTCGGCTGTTTGGGTTTCGGCACTTGCTCCGGCCTCCCTACGGGTGTAGCACCCTAGTCGACGCAACGCGGGCGCGCCGCGCCCGCGTTGGTCGCGCGTCTCGCGCGACATGCCTCCCCGCCGACCGGGACGGTCGGCGCTGTTTTCCGCGTCGTCCGGCGGTCCTGTCATCCTGAGCCCAGACCGCTGCGCGGTCTTCGGG
>CAZIWQ010000224.1:4798-8509 GCA_964542355.1 uncultured Armatimonadia bacterium | reverse complement strand
ACCGGCGCCGGTGCCGCCGCCGTGGCCTGCGGCGCGGCGGCCTGCGCTGTGGCGGCCTGTCCCGCGGCGCCCGACTGGCGCGGCCGGCGCATCATCACATTGATCGCGGTGTCGCCCGACATCATGACCGGCTCCCAGCCCTCGGTCGCCATGTGTTCCATCCGCTCGTTCAGATGGGAGGGGCGTCCGCCGGCAACCATCTGGATGACCTGATACTCGTACTGAGGCATGTCAGTACCTCCTGGAAGAGCGGCCGGAAGGTCGTACTGCGGCCGCGACGCTACGCTCAGAGGCCCGCAGAAGCCACTCACAGCCATCTCACCGCTGGAGGCCCGGCCGGAAGTGGCCGTTGCGGCCGGGTCTCCAGGAGCACACGCCGGCAGGCAGCGGGTGGAGGCGCTACAGGGACAGGATCTGGTCCATCGACTTGCTGGTCGCCTCCACCAGGCGCAGCGGGAAGTGCTTGTAGGGCGGCATCATCTCGGCCGTGACGGCACCGTCATAGCCGATGGCGCGCAGGGCCGGCATCACACGGTCCCAGGCCACGTCGCCCTCGAGCAGGTCAATGAAGCCGTTGATGGTGCCGATGTCCAACTTGAAGTCCTTGAAGTGCACGGCCTTGATCCGCTCACCCAGGATGCGGATCCACTGCTCGGGGAACCCGGCGATCAGCACATTGCCCACGTCGAAGTAGGCCTGCACGAACGGCCGGTTGATCTCATCGATGATCCGCCGGAACTCGAGCGGACTGAGCAGGAACTTGTTCCAGACATACTCCAACCCGATGACGACTCCGCGCGCGGCGGCTTCGTCGGCGATGGGACCCGCGAACACCGCGACGGTGCGATCGTAGGCAGCATCGTACTCGAAGTCGGGCGTTACCGTGCACGGGACGACGAGCGCGGTGGCGGCGCCGAGGATCTGCGCGAACTCCAACTCCTTGCGGACGATGGCGAGGCCGGCGGCGCCGGCGGCATCATCCGGCCCCACCGCCGGATGGGCCCAGCCCAGTCCGGTGGCGAAGGTGGGCGTCTCGAGGCCGAGGCTCACGGCCAGGTCCTTGATGCGCTTGACGCTGTCCGCGGGAGTGGTGGGAGTGATCTCCCCCTCGCCCTCAAGCGTCAACTCGATGCCCTGGTAGCCCAGGTCCTTTGCCGCACGCATCCTCTGCTCGACGCTCATGTCGGACGGGAACGACCAGAAGCTAATGGACTTGATCATGCTCGCAGCCTCCTGACTGGCGCACAGGCGCCGGGGTCGACCGGCACGGGCCGGGTCCGCAGGTGACGTCGGTCGCCGGGAGGAGCGGTCCCCCGACCGGAGCCGGGCCCCCCGCTGTTAGATTGCCCGATTCGCCGTCACACGTCAATACTCCTCCTCCACGGCCCCGCCCGTTGCCGGCCCCGCGTGAGATGACACCAGGGGGTAAACGCAGCGGCAACGGCAGGACAAACGCCCCGGGCGGCGGTTCAGTTCGTCGGCCCGGGACCCGATGCAGTCTGCAGGGCGGCGGTACCATCTTCTCTCGAGGCGCACAAGCATGCTCGACATATCTCTGTCGCCATCAGCTACGCGCACAACGGCCCAACTCGACTTGCGGCCGCTACACGCGGCCCTGACGCGCGCCGGATCCGTGCTCGACGTCCTGGGGATCTGCGAAGCCACGGCCATGGCTCACGGGGGTGGATTGTGGATCGCGGCGTGTGTCGAGCCGTGTCTGCGCACCTATGTGGCCGGCGCGGCCCCCGTGTCCGACGCGATCGTCGAGGCCACCATCGAGGACATGGCCCGGACGGCCAGGCACTCCTCCGTCGGCGACGACGGGTTCGCCCGCTGCGTCGCGGCCCGCTGGCGCAACGGGCGGGCGGAGGTCACCACCTTCCTCCCGCCGGAGTATGCACAGGTGGCGCTGTCGGCCGCCGACTCCCATTTCGGCCTCCTGCGTGTGATGCGGGCCCCCGCGGAGCGCGCCGATGGCTGCGACTGGGAGGCGGTGGAGACGGTGATGTGCGCGGCCAACCCGCACATCGTCATCTGTCTGCAGCGGGACGCGAGAAGCAACCGCATCGATCCGCTGACGGGCCTGTGGACACCTGCCGAACTCGCAGCGCGGACCGAGATCGAGGTCGAGCGCTCGCGGGTCCATCCGGTCGAACTATCACTCGTCGTGATCGAGCTCCGCATGGCCCCCGACCGTGACTCGAGCGTGATGACGGACGCCGAGCTGCGCGCCATCGGGGAGGTCTTGCGCGGAACCCTGCGGGCCTCGGACTCGGCCGCTCGGCTGCCCGACGGCCGCTTCGCGATCCTGCTGCCGATGACCTCTCAGCGCAGCGCCCTGATCGCCGGCGCCCGGGTCGTCGACCGGCTGCGGGCGCAGCCCGAGCTGTCGCCCGACCTCGAGGCCCAGACCGGGGTTAGCGGCTGGGCGTTCGAGGGCCCCAGCGCGCCGGAGCTGTTCACACAGGCGACGCAGGCGCTCGAGAACGCCAAGTCGGCCGGTGCGCGCGGTGCCTTCATCTTCCTCTAGCCCGCTCCATTCACCAACGGCCTGGGGCTCCGCCCCACACCCCGCTGGGGCCACAGGCCCCAGACGCCGCTTTGCGCTTCCCGGCGGCGCGCCACCAGCGCGCCGCCGGGAAGCGTCTGGGTACCGCCCGTCGCGGCGGCGCTTCAGTCGATTGCCTGCCGCACCGCGGTCCAGTAGCCCTCCAGGGCTTGCCGCAGGATCGCGATGTCCGGGTTCAGCAGGATGAAGTCGAAGCCCTCGTCCAGGCGGCACCTGATGTCGGCGGGGTCGGTCGCGAGGATGCCCACGCGCCCGCCGGCGGCGTGGGCGGCCTCCCGCACCCGGGTGATGGCGTTGGCAACCTGTGGGTCGTCGGTCTGCCCGAGCTTGCCGTAACTGCTGGAGAGGTCCATGGGCCCGATGAACAGCGCGTCCCATCCCGCCACGGCGGCAATCTCGTCCACGCACTGCACCGCCCGCTCGTGCTCGATCTGCAGGATGACACACACCTCGGCGTTGGCCCGCTGCACATAGCCGGCGTTGTCGGTCCCCCAGCGCATCGCTGCCACGTCGGGGAAGTACCCGCGGTGGCCCCGGGGCGGGTAGCGGCAGGCCGCGACGGCGTGGCGCGCCTCCTCCGGGCTGTTGACGAACGGGAACACGATCCCCCCGACCCCCTGGTCGAGCACCCACTTGACCGCCCAGTCCTCGGCACACGGCACACGGACGAGAGGTGTCAGCCCGCGCCCGAGACACAGGGCGACGGCCGCGGCCAGATCGTGGATCGTCTGCGGCCCATGCTCCATGTCCGTCCAGATGAAGTCAAACGGCAGGCGGCAGAGCTGCTCGACGACAATCGGGTTGGGGATCAGGTTGACCGGTCCCATGACCGGGTGGGCTTGCATCTTGTCGCGCAGTGAGATGGTCGGCGGCATGGGTGGTCCCGCGCATGCGCGGGGGCTCCTTCCTTCAGATGGGGGTGCCCGGCGGCAGCGCCACGTGGCCGGGCACGATCGGGAGACGGCGCGGCCCGCGCCTGCCGTCAGGCGCCGGCCAGCGGGTCACGCCAGGCAGTGCCGGCGGCGCGGAGCAGGGCGTCGGACTCCGGCGGGCCCCACGAGCCCGCGCGGTAGGTTGCCGGGGCGGCGGGGTCGGCCGCCCACGCCGCCAGGATCGGGTCGACGAGCTCCCACGACTGCTCG
>CAZIWQ010000224.1:0-4771 GCA_964542355.1 uncultured Armatimonadia bacterium | reverse complement strand
AACAGCGTGCGGTCGCCGAGCAAGGCGTCCAGGATCAGGCGCTCGTAGGCCTCCGGGGGTTCCTGCTTGAAGGCGTCGGCATAGCGCATCGCCAGTGGCACCCGCTGGATGTGCATGCCGGGCCCGGGCTGCTTGGCGGAGAAGCACAGCGTCACGCCCTCATCCGGCTGAATGCGCAGCACCAGCGTGTTGGGCTCGATGCTGTGCTGCTGCCCCGCAAACACGATGTGGGGGGCCTGCCGGAAACAGATCGCGATCTGGGTGACGCGCGCAGCCAGGCGCTTGCCGGCGCGCACGAAGAACGGCACTCCCGCCCAGCGCCAGTTATCGATGTCGAACCGCACGGCGGCGTAGGTCTCCGTGGCCGAGCCCGGCGCGATGCCGGCCTCCGCGCGGTAGCCAGGCACCCCCTCGCCCCCCACCTCCCCCGCCGCATACTGGGCCCGCACGGTCGTGTGCGCGATGTCGACGCCGCGGAAGCGCCGCACCGAGCGCAGCAGCTTGGCCTTCTCGTCGCGTACGGCGTCCGGGTCCATGCTGGTGGGTGGCTCCATGGCCACGAGTGACAACAACTCCATCAGGT
Organism: uncultured Armatimonadia bacterium; assembly: GCA_964542355.1. Lineage (GTDB taxonomy): Bacteria > Armatimonadota > Zipacnadia > Zipacnadales > JABUFB01 > CAZIWQ01. The sequence continues at coordinate 4,188 of CAZIWQ010000224.1, read as the reverse complement.
GGTTCTGCACCACGTCGCGCAGCATGCCGCTCTTGTCGAAGTACTGCCCGCGCCCTTCGAGGCCGACCGTCTCAGCCATGGTGATCTGCACGCCGGCGATGTACTTCTGGTTCCACAGCGGCTCGAGGATCGCGTTGGCAAAGCGCAGCACCAGCAGGTTCTGCACGGTCTCCTTGCCGAGGAAGTGATCCATGCGGAAGATCTGGTTCTCCGCGAACAGGGCCCCGAGTTCGCGGTTGAGGTCGCGGGCGGAGGCCAGGTCACTGCCGAACGGCTTCTCGATGACGATGCGCGGCCAGCCGTCACGCCCGTGGGATTCGCCGGCCAGGCCTCCCACCGCCAGGTTGTCGATGACCGGCCGGAAGTAATGCGGCGGCACCGCCAGGTAGAACAAGCGGTTGAGCGGGGCGCAGGCCGTATGGTCCGCCGCATGCAAGACGTCGGCCAACGCACGGTAGGTTGCCGGATCATCCAGCTCACCGCGCACATAGACGATGGCCGCCGCCAGTGCGTCCCAGACCGCGGGCTCGAGCGGGCGCCGGCGCGCCCGCTCCGCGACGGCCTGCCGCAGCTCCTGCACCAGTTGCTCGCGCGACTCCGCCCGCCGCCCGATGCACACAATCGGGAGGCCGCACGGCAGCAGGCCGTCGGCGGTGAGTGAGTAGATCGCCGGCAGGAGCTTGCGCCGTGTCAGGTCGCCGGTGGCCCCGAACAGCACGAGGGCGGTGGTCTCCGCACAGCGGGGGCAGGCGGCTCCCGGCGCCCACGGGAGAGCGCCGGTGTCCGCAGACAGGTCGGGCGGCGGCAGCGGCTGCTCAGGCTGGCTCATGGTCCCGCCTCCTCCACGGCATGCCCCCCGAACTCGCGGCGCAACACCGCCAGCATGCGATTGGCGAACGCATCCTCCTGGCGCGATGCGAAGCGTTTGAACAGGGATATGGCCAGGACGGTGGCCGGGACGCCGAGGTCCACCGCATCGTGTACCGTCCAGCGCCCTTCGCCGGAATCGTCCACATAGCCCCGCACGGACGTTAGCTGTGGGTCGCGGGCGAGGGCACTGGCTGCCAGCTCCAGCAGCCAACTGCGAACCACGCTGCCCTGGTTCCACAGATGCGCGACTGCGTGGAGGTCGAGGCCGTAGTCAGCCGCCTGGAGTAGCTCGAACCCCTCGGCGTACGCCTCCATCATCCCGTACTCGATGCCATTGTGGACCATCTTGGTGAAGTGCCCGGCGCCGCTGGGGCCACAGTGGAGGTAGCCGTCCGGCGGCGCCAGTGCCGTGAGGATGGGGGTGAGCTGGGCCAGGTCCTCGGCCGCCCCCCCGAGCATCAGGCAATAGCCGACCTCCAGCCCCCAGATGCCACCACTGACTCCGGCATCGACCAGCCGCAAGCCGCGGGCCGCCAGCTCGCCCGCTCGCCGCCGAGTATCCGTATGGCGGCAGTTCCCGCCATCTACGAGGAGGTCTCCTGCGGCGAGCAGGGGGACGAGGTGCTCGATCAGCTCGTCGACCGCGGCGGCGGGCACCATCAGCCACACACTGCGGGGCGGTGCCAGCGCGCCGACCAGTTGCTCGAGTGTTGTCGCCCACTGCGCCCCGGTGGCGACGAGAGCCTCCTGCTTGGACTTGCTGCGATTCCATGCCACGACCTGGTGGCCGCCCTGCTGAATGCGGGCCACCATGTTCATGCCCATCCGACCCAGGCCACAGAACCCGATCTCCATGCGACCAGTCTCCTTCGGAGGCCCGCGGGCGGGCCACAATGCGCTAAATGCCATCTTCGCCGGGACACGGCCCGCCTCCTGCGGCGCGGAGGTGAGGACCGCGAGTGGGCGGAAATCACTCGCGGCGTCTGTCGTCACGACTACTACCGACCCGGGAGGGTTCACCATGGCTGTCAGATTGGGTTTCATTGGTACCGGGGGCATCGCCCAGGGGCATATGGACCGGCTGTCGAAGATCGACGGAGTGCAGAATGTGGCATTCTGTGATGTGCAGCTTGACCGCGCCAGAGCCGCCGCGGAGAAGTACGGCGGCACCGCGTACGACGACTTCGCCCGCATGCTCGACACCGAGGACCTCAGCGGTGTGTTCATCGGCACGCCCCCCTTCGCCCACGGGGAGATCGAGCTGGCCTGTTGTGCGAAGGGTCTGCACATGCTGATTGAGAAGCCGATTGCGATCGACTGCGACATGGCACGACCGATCCTGCAGGCGGTGCAGGCCAGCGGGATCATCACCACCGTCGCCTACAAGTACCGCTGGGATGACCACGTGATGAAGGCCCGCGAGATGCTCGCCGGCCGCACCATCGGCCTCGTCTTCGGCAACTTCTGGGGCGGCCTCCCCGGCGTGCCGTGGTGGCGGGTCCAGGAGCAGTCCGGCGGCCAGATGGTCGAACAGACCACCCACATCGTGGACATGGCCCGCTTCCTCGCGGGTGATGTCACGCACGTCCAGGCCTTCCACACCCATCAGGTCATGCACAAGAAGGTCGAGAACTGCAATGTCGCCGATGCGATGACCGCGAGCCTCATGTTCCACAACGGCGCGGTCGGCACGATCAGCAACACCTGCATGCTGGAGGGCTGGGGGCAGAGCTCGTGTCGCGTCATGGCCGAGGGCTTCACCCTCAACATCGCCGGCGGCACACTGACGTGGAACTCTCCGGCCGATAGCGGCGAGCTCCAGGTCCAGGCTGACGGCTACACGGGTGAGGACAAGGCCTTCGTCCACGCCATCCAGACCGGCGACCGCAGTGTCATCAACTCCGACTACGCCGATGCCTACAAGTCACTGGCCGTGAGCGTGGCGATGAACCTGTCAGCCCTCGGCGGCGGCAGCGTCATCGCCGTTGATGACGTGATGTAGAATCCCTAAGCTCCGTCAAGGCCCTTGTTGCTGGCTACCCGCCGACGTTGGCGTGCGTCGTACCGGCCTCACCCCCCGGCCCCCTCTCCGTCCCGGAGAGGGGGTGTCAGCAGGTTGGGTACCGGGACGCGTGGCACGCCGCCGTCAGACGTTGTCGTTCCCCCGCGGACGCTGTCGGCGCTTCGCGCCTGCGTCCGCCAAGCCTCGCCGGAACGGAGAGGGGACGGGGGTGAGGCAGACATGCCGTCTGCCGTTCTGTAGGGCGCGGGCCTGTACCGCGCCGCCGTTGCCGTCTGCAGGGCGCGGCGTCATGCCCCGCCGTCCTGCCGTTCGTCGTCTGCAGGGCGGGCAACGAGATCGAGGTTCACGTCATGTCGTCGCTGCCGGCAGACTGCCGCTGCGCCATCGCGCTCGCGCTTGACTGGGACACTGCAGCCCCGGATACCGGGGCCGCAGTGCTGCCGCCGGCTGAGATGAGCCGCTACCTGCTCGCCCTGATGGCGACCGCGGAGGCCGCGAACGCGTGGTGCCAGCTCTTCGTCGCGCCCGGCGTGCTGTCGCTCCCGGAGGCGGCCCGCGTCGTCGCGGAGCTGGCCGAGCGCGGACACGTTGTGGACCTCCTGGCTGCGCTGCCTCCCGGGGCGGGGGATACCCCCGGCGGCGCCGCGCTGGCTGCGGCCTGTGCGCTCGTGACACAGTGCACCGGCGACAGGCCCGTGGGCGTCCGGCTCCGGCCGATGCGGCGCAACGGGATCCAGCGCGAGGACGTGCTCCAGCGGGCCGTGCTGCAGGCCGGGCTGGGCTTCATCAGCTCCGACGATGCCACCCGTGATCCCGACCCGTGGGGGCGGGAGGCCGGCGACAAGAACGCTGCCATGATGCTCAAACACCAGCAGCCCCGCCGCTATGCGACGGGGCTGCTGGAGATCCCGATCCATGGCTATTCCGACATCCGCTTCCTGGAGACCCAGGGCCGGGGGGTGGCGGACTGGCTCAGCCACTTGCGCCGGTGTCTCGACTTCGCCCGCGACATCGGCGGCCTGGTCTACGCCCCCCACCTGCACCTCGCGACACTCCTGCGCCACGACCCGGCGGGCGACACGCTCCGCGAGCTCGTCAAGCGCGCGGCAGGCGGACCGCACGAGCCGGTGCGGCTGTGCACCTACCGCGAGCTCTGGGCGGCGCAGGAGTCGGCGTGAGGCGCCACACCTCAACGTCGCCGTTCTGCGCGGTTGTCATCCTGAGCGACCGTCCCGCGAAGCGGGACAGCGAAGGATCTGCTCCATGCGGAAGCGCCCGTGGTCGGGACGAGATCC
>CAZIWQ010000223.1:0-8528 GCA_964542355.1 uncultured Armatimonadia bacterium | reverse complement strand
GGCGGTCCGCTCCAGCGCGATGGTGCGCAGCGGACCCGCGAGCTTGCTCAGGCCCCGCGGCACGTGAGCAGAGCAGGTCCCCACTGCGAGCAGCAGGGCCACAGGTACGATGAGGCCGGCTACGCGGGAGTGAGACTGGCTGCGTTGTTGGGCGAGACGGCTCACGTTGTTGCCTCCTCCTGGCGCTTCAACCCGCATCGGCCGGGGCTCTCGCGGCCTCTGGCCTGGCAGGTGCAACGGTGTCTCCGGGCGCCCCCCGGCCGGAGCGCCCTCTCCGACACAGGAACGACCCGCCGGACTACCCCTCGCTCCCCCGCCAACTGCCACCGCCCAGGCCCGGCACCAGACTCGCGCAGTAGGCGAGATAGGCCTCTACGAACCGCCCGTACCCGGTGCTCCGCGCCAGCCGACTCGTCGCACGGTAGCCCCGCACCGGGCCCGACAAAGCGGCAGGGAGGAACAGCGTGACGCCGGCCCGGCGCTCCCAGCCCGCACTCGCGCCAGCCTCACCACGGACCCGCGTGACCACCAGGCCCCGCAGGGCATCGGCGAAGCGATCGGCGGCTTGCTGCAGGTCTCTTCCGCGCGCGTGGGCCCTCAGCGCCCGCCCCAGCTCCCCGGCATCGCACAACTGCCGCAGGCGCTCGCCCTCCTGCGCCCGGCAGCGTGCCCACTGAGCGGCACGGACGGCATCCCCAAGGTCCGCCGCGGCGCCGGCACTCAACTGACTCAATGCGTCCTCGACCGCCCCAAACCGGGAGAGATCACAGATGCTGAGCGACCACGGAAGTGGCCCGCTCTCCCGCCCTCCCGCCTCGGTTGCCCGGGCAAGTGCCTCCACGACGGCCGCCGGCCCCTCGCTGTCGCGTGCTCCGTTGATCGCCGCCAGCCAGCCCCGCCATGGTAGCCCGGGGCTGGGGAGCTCGCCGGGGATAGCCAGTACGTAGTGCGCGCAGCCCGCCAACTCCGCGAGGGTCTCAAGCGAGGCGCCGAAGCACGCCTCCAAGACCAGCACCTCGACCTGCGCCGCCCCGCCCTGCACCAGTCCCGCTCGGAGCGCCCTCCCCAACTCGGCCCCACTCATCCCGCCGAGGCTGCCGGCTTCACGGAAGGTAAGGGTGCCGGAAGGGTCCTCACAATCCGGCGGGACACCGTGTCCCATCACGGCGACGGCCAGCCGCTGTGCCCCGCTGTGCCGAATGCCCCATGCGACGAAATCAGCGACTTGGCCCGGAGTCTGGTCGGCCCCGCCCGACATCACAACACGGGCGGTGGTAATGGGTGACACATCAGTGAACTGGTACCATCGCCACAGACGGCTTCGCGCGTCACGGTCCTGTGTGGCGAGGCGCAGGCCGATCGCTGCGGCCGGCCCGGGCGGGAGCATGCCCGTGTGACGGATCTGGAGGGCCAGCGGGACGGCCTGGTGCGCGGACTGGAGCACCGCGGCGTGAGCCAGGGCATCCGTGGCAAGGTCGCCCGTTGCGTCCAGATGCGCCAGTAGCGCCCATCCGGCCCCGAACCCCGGCGCTGCCACAGACAGCAGGCTCACGCCGGCAACCAACGCCCCGCGCAACACCCACCCCGCCGCGCGACCGGGCGCCACAACGGCGCATCGTGTCCTGCGCACCGCGCTCGGGCGGTCGGCCGGGCGTCGCGGCATCACCGTTAGCGCCCCAGACGGCGCCCGCCCCACCAGTTCGAGCGGCCGGGCCGACCTGTCGTGGTCGACTTCGCTGCCGTCGGTGTCGACGGTGGGCTGGACACGGTGGTGAACTCGTAGGGCGAGCTCAAGACATAACCGGTGGTGCCGGCGCTCGTCACGCGCGGCGCGGTCTCGCCGCTCTTCCACGCCGCCACGAACCAGTAGTAGGTCGTGCTGCTCGCGAGTGCGGCGTTCAGCCGCCAGTTCATGGTGGTGCTCGTCCCGGTGTAGTTGCACACTTCGCTCTGCTTGATCGGGGTGCCGGTGGCCTGCGGGTTGGTGTAGATCAGTACGCGGTACTGATCGGCGCCCGTTGACGGCTTCCACGTGAAGACGGTACTGTCGGCCCGCCAGTCGACGGCGCCGTTCCCGTCGGACGGGGTCTCCAGGGTCGGCGGGTAGAAGAAGGTGATCGGGCCGGCCGGGTTGCTCTCGAGGCTCAGCGAGTCCGCGGGATCGATCTCCCAGTCCACTTCCGCCAACTCCTCTTCCTCTTCCTGTTCCGTGTCCGCGATGGGGATCCGGACACGCCCCGGGTCAACGACCCGCCGCAGCTTGTAGTAGTAGCTGCGGCCGGCGGTCAGCGGCAAGTGGTTATAGGTGGCCGTGAAGTTGCCGTCTTCCTGCTCGCCGTCTTCATCCAGGAACTGGAATTCGAGATCGAACTCGATATCGACGACGCGGGGCGGATCATCCTCGAAGTTGTCCAGGGTCCCGCCCCGGTGGGCCGCGATCAGGTAGTTGCGGTTATCAATCTCCGCCGGGAACCCGGCCGTCTCCCCGCGGAAGACAAGCCAGGCGAAGATCTTGGCGCTGTCGGGGACGCTGCCGGAGCCGGCCACGACACGGATCCGCGGCTCAGCCCCGGGCGAGGCCTGGCTCAGATAGGCGCTGACACCGGGCGCGCTCTGATGGTCGGAACCCGTGGCCACGCCGTACATGCCGAGGCCGAGTGCGAGAGCCATGCCGATCCGGCCGAATTTCTTGAGCCGCGTGTTCCGGGCCGCCTTGGCGATCTCGGTGTTCGGTCGGTACATCACATAGGTCTTGTCGCTGGTGCGCGGCATCGAGCCGCTGAGCAGGCGACAGCGACACATGTTGATCTCCGTGCTCTTGACGGAGATCACGCCCACATTGCGCATCACGACGCGCTCCTGAGGCGCGTTCCACACCCCGCGCACCGCGAGCAGCTCCATGCCCACCTCGATCCCGTCGCGATAGCCGAGGTTGACAATGATCTCGCCGGCCTGATCGACCATGTCGACATTGCCACGGGGGCGGCGCGCAGTCTGGATCCTGGAGACTGCCACCTCGGCCGCGGAGCGCAGGGCCTCGTTGATGACATCGGCGTCTTCGCCCTGCCAGCCGGGAATCGGCTTCGTCGTATAGTCCGCGGTGGCACCGTCGAGGTATGTCTGGGTGTCGACATCAAGCAGACGCACGGTCAGGACGCAGCGACAGCGGCCGGTCTTCTCGACCGCGAGCAGATCCACCGAGCCATTGGCCACCTTCTCGACCCGGAGGCGCTCGCCGAGGCGGACCATCTGCTCATCGGAGACGGTGAAGCGCGGCGACTCGGCCTTGATGATCCCGAGAGCCTCCATCTCCCGCCGAGTGTCGGCCTTCGTCGTCACGACGTAATCCTGGGAGTCCTCGAGGGCCAGGGCCACCGCATCGGTGGCCTTGTCGGCCACCAACTGGCTGGTATGCCCTGTCAGGTCGGCGAAGGGCATGACTGCCGTCGAGGTCGCCTGGTTGATCTTCTGAGCCCACAACGGGCTCACCCAGGCCAGACCCACCGCGATGAGCGTGAGCGAGGCGACTCCGGACGCTAAGAACGAACCCAGCGTGCTGTGGCGCAAGTGGTGCATGTCGGTCGGTTCCCTCCCGGAAGGCCCCGTGTAGTGCCTCGAGGCATTGGCGTGCCACGCGCCGATGCCTCGAGGCATTGGCGTGGCACCCGCCGATGCCTCGAGGCATTGGCGTGCCACGCGCCCGTGTCTGCGTGGCCACGGCTCAGGTGCTGCCCATCGCCTCGGGGCAATGGCTCGGCAGTATAGCACACTCGTTTTCGGCTTGTAAACCGCGCCCGCCCGGCCGCGGCAGGCCCTGTCGTGGGTGGTGCCTGCCCCCCCCCGCAAGCCTGCCTGGCGCGCGGCTCAGGCCCTGCGCAAGCGCCGGCCAGGGGTCCGGCCGCCAGAGGCCACATCCGGCCGGCCCCCGACGCCCGGCGGGCGGCACAGTGCCCTCCAGAGCCGTTCTGGCGTGGCTCCGCGGCCTCGGAACGGCTCTCCGGCCGCTCTGTTAGCGAACGATCGCGAGCGGTACGACAACCTGCGTCTGCTGGCCGTCGGTGCCGCGTGCGGTGATCCTGACCAGGTACCGCCCGGCCGGCGCGCGCGTCCCGGTGCCGTTCCTGCCGTCCCACGACAGGGTGTTGGTGCCGGCGCTCTGGGTGCGATCGGCGCACAGGTGACGGACTGGATAGCCGGCGATATTGAGCACATCCACATCCACCCGGGCGCCGGCGGACAGTGTGTAGACGATCTGGCTCAGCGCCGCGGCGCTGCTGCGCGCGGAGGCGCCGGTCACGGTGAGCCCACGCCCCGCGGCCGCCAGCGTGAGCTCGAAGTGGCGCGCCTCGTTCCCGGCGCGGAACACATACGAGCAGGTCGTTCGCATATAGACGGAGCGCCCGGTCTCCGCGTCACGCAGGACGGGTTTGACCGTCTCCGGCGCTGTGGATAGGTCCGGCCAGCGCAGCGTGACATCGCTCCCGACCACGTTGGTGTAGACGGAGAGTTGCCACTTCGGGTCGTGGTCGCTGGATGAGCGGACATCGACTGCATAGGGACCGCCCGGTGTGCTCGCGTCGGCGTTCTCGAAGGCGGTGTAGACACAGGGGGCCATGTCCGGGGCCGGCGGCTTGGCCATGTCGGTTCCCCGGTCGTAGCCGGCGCCGGCGCTCGGCGCCTGTCCGAAGTGCGCGGCGGTGTCGACCAGGCCCTGCGTCGTGGCCTCGATGGTCGTCAGCCAGCCGCCCGTTGGCACCGGTACCGCCGGCCGCGCGCTTGCGGTACTTGCGAGCGCACCCGTGGTGCGGCTGACGCGCAGGGTCAGTGCGCGGCTCGCCTGCAGCCACGTGCCGACCCACGGGTTGAAGACCGAGGTGTTCTGGTAGCCGCCGAGGTTGTAGGCGAACATACCCCCCTCGATCAGTCCCTCCGCGAGCGCCTCCTGCATTGACACCTGCACGCCGGTGCGCGCGTCCTCGACGTCGGCCGAGTAGAAGTCGACCAGTGTCGGGAACGGGGCGCCGATCAGGTTCCAGCCGGCAAGCAACGAGATCGGGGCCGGGTCCTGGCTCGCAAGCCCCTGCTTGCGCACATCGACGGTGCCGCTGAAGCGCACCCAGTAGCCGGTGCCGAGACGGAAGCGGTCGGCGGGTGCCTGCGGGTACTGGCGATAGCGCTGTCCCGAGGCCTCCCAGGTGGCCATCTTCAGACTCGACGCCGAGATCCCCAACAGGACGCTGGGATCGTTGCGGTCCACCAGCCCGTTGGTCGGGTCCGGGTCCGGGAAGCTATAGTCATACGGCGTCGAGATAAGCTGCAGGCCGCTCGGGAACACCCGCAGACTGTTGAGGGTGAAGCTGACGCCCGAGGTCGTCGCCCCGCTCTGCACCTCGACGCTGCGCGAGGTTGGTGACGCGGTGAAGCCCGAGGGCTCGGGTTTCACCGTCAGGGTGCCAGTGGGCACCTCCGGGAAGATGAAGTTGTAGCGGGCGCTCCCGTCCGTGGGTGTCACGAAGGCGTCCAGGGTCGTCGTGGTGAGGATCGCTACATCGTTGGACAGCAGGCGCACCGTAATGCCTCCCACGGCCGCGCCGCTCGTGGCGGAGACCACCGTCCCGGTGATCGCGCCATCAGGTTGGGCGTCGAGCACAATGGGGACCTGCTGGGTGGTTGTGGACTCGATGTCCACGGTCGTCGTCTTGGTGCTATAGCCGGCGGCACCCGCGGAGACGGTGTAGTCACCGGGCTGGAGATCAAACGTGACGGCTCCGCTCGCGTCGGTGACGCCCGACTCGATGGTGACGCCTTCTGAGTTGAGGGCCTCCACGAGCGCGTTGACGACCGCCAGGCCCGTCTCGCCATCCGTAACGGTAGCTGCGAGCGTGCCGTCCGCCGCCGGCAACTGGAAGCTCTGCTGGGTGGTGTTGCCCGCGGTGATCGTGATCTCGAACCACTGGTCGCCGTACCCGATCGTGGCACCCACGGCCCGGATGTAGTAGGTACCCACCGGCAGGGCCTCAATCTTGTAGGTACCGTCGACGCCGGTGGTTGCGGGCGTGCCGACGACCTCGAGGTTCGGCCAGTCCGGCTCAGTCGTCGTCTGTGCCGGCTTCGCGGTCGCGCCCGTTGTCGTCGCCGTCGACGGCTGCCGGTAGACCGTGACCACCACCAGCGCCAGCGGGGCATTCGTGGCGGCGGAGGTGACAGTTCCCGCCGCCACTCCGGGGCGACCCCGGCTCATGGCGAAGTTCGCCTCGAACTGCCCCCACCCGCCGTGCGTGCTCATGTCGGTGCGGTGGTCGATCTCGTACCCCGGGCGGAACGTCTCCATCGTGTACCAGCCCGCGGGGGCGCCCTGCAACTGGTAGCGCCCGTCATCCTCACACCGCACGGCATAGTCGGGCGCGCGCGTGCGGTCGCCCAGTGCCTTGATCCCCGACCAGATCAGCACGACGGGATTGGGGTCGGTCACGGGCTTGCCGTCGTCGAGGGCGATCACCCGCCCGCGGAAGCCGCCGGTCCGCATCCAGCACAGCACGTTGTGGATCAGATGGCTGCGGTGGTTCTTGCACATCGGCCCGTGCGTCGGCGGGTTGGTGTGATAGCCGCGGTGGATCGACTCGAAGCCGAAGCTGAGGAAGACCACCCGCGCGGTACTCGTGCTGTCCTCGTAGCGCAGACCCGCCGTCGCGCCGTCGATGCTTGATCCGTAGGCGTAGATCTTGACGGTATCCGCACTCTGCTGCGCCTCGATCACGTCGGGGTAGTGCGAGAAGAAGGCCGCGTCGCGGTGGTTCGGCGTGGCGGCACTGGAGGCATTGGGGGTCGTCAGTTCCCGCGGAAACTCGGAGGTGTCCAGGTAGCCACCGTGAGTGGCGAACGTCTGGTCGCAGACCGGGTCGCCCGTGCGCCCGGTGATGGCATAGCCGGTCACGGCGTGCCCCGTGGCATCGGTGCTGTCACGGAGGAAGGTGGCGCGCAGATAGCGACTCAGGAAGTCGTTGCTGACGGTGCCGTTGAGCGTGAGCGCCCAGGCGATGTCCATGCCCGAGACCATGAGCCGGCCGCCGCGGTCGAGAAACAGTCCCAGGTCGGCCTGCGTCCCGGCGTCGATGATCGAGCCGTCCGCGACCCACACATCGCCGGTATGCGGCGCCGCCCAGATTACCGCGCGGTTGGCAACCTGCACCACCCGGTTCGGCGCCGCCGTCGCCGGGTTGTTCATCGCCTCGGTCGGGTCGAGCTGATACTCCACCGTCGGCAGATAGTATTGGTACACGCTCGCCGGCACGGGCCCGCGGCAGATGATCCGCCAGACGTCGGGATCATCCGTGGCGATACCGCGCGACTGCGCGTACCCGGCGATGCTATTGAACTGAATGCTGCCACTGGCCTGTGGCGAGAAGCTGGGGTTGTCGAGATAGAAACTCTCGGCATACCAGCCCGCGAAATAGTCGCCCTGGCTCACGGCGACCTGGGCGCGGGCATAGCCCAGCTCGTCGATGAAGTGCTGGCCCTCGCAGTAATCGTTGACGAACAGAACGTTGGAGCTGGGGCTGAACACGCGGCTCGTGAACCCGTACACGCTATCGTAGTTCTGCGAGTTCCCGATGTTGTCGGTGACGTAGACGTCGATGACCAGGTCGCGGGACATGTTGAGCGGCACCGACCACATGCCACTGAAAATCCCATCGCCGGCGACCCCGTCTCCGTTGGCGGCATCACCGTCGTCGAACAACTCCAGCGAGGCCACGCGCTGGTAGTCCCACTCCAGGAACGTGGTGCCGTCGAAGCCGGAGTCCCACTGGGTCGTGCTCCCGAACGAGGGGATGCCACTGGTCGGGTTGTAGATCTTGCGCTCAGGGTCCTTGAGGTTGACCTGGACCTGTCGCACACCCGAGTCCTCATCGTAGACCTGGACATGGATGAACGCATCGCTGCCCGGGGTGAACAGTCGCTGCTTGGCGTCGGTCTCCAATCCGACGGTGGTGGACGGCAACCCGACCAGGCGGGGAGCATCCACATCGGTGTGGGCGATGGACCAGATGTCGGTGGCGCCGCTGGGGAGGGCCCGCGGGGGGGCCTCATACAGGATGAGCTGCTCCTGGGTGTTGTCTTCGGGCTCGGCCGACCAGGCGGGGTTGCGCTCGTTGCTGTTGCGCGTGATGTCCTGATTGGACACCAGCGTCGCCGCCGTGCCGAGGAGCTCACCGGCGCCGTTCATCCGCCAGATGTTGTAGCTGCGGGTCGTGCTCCCCTCGCGCAGACGGTCACTGGCGAAGGCGAGTTCACGGCCGTCCTTGGCCCACGCCGGCTCGCAGTCGTTGGCCATGCCGTCGCCGCCGCCATCCGTCAGGATGTCGGTCTCCAGCGTCGTCGCGTCCACCCACCCGATGCGGGTGGTGGCGCCGGTGTTAGCGGTGTAGACGATGAGCGCGCCGCCATGGGCGACGGTTCCGGTGCTCACCGGGACCCAGGCCGGGTCGGTATCATCGCCGGACGAGTTGGTGAGCGGGGTCTGCTGGGCA
>CAZIWQ010000222.1:0-8619 GCA_964542355.1 uncultured Armatimonadia bacterium | reverse complement strand
CTCAGGATGACAGGCAAGCGGAACGGCGCATAAAACAGCGGCGTCGGGACGGTCGGCCTACGCGCCTGCGGCTCGTCCCTCGCCGCAGTCCCTCCTAGTTCGGCCTCGCTGAACGGCGCGTAGGCGAAGCACGATTGCACGGCTCCGCGGCCGCGCGGCTAGCGCAGCCGTCTGATGGCAACGTACCAGTCGACGATGTCGACTGCGGCGCGCTGGCTGGTGCTCACGTTGCCCTGCAGGGTCGTGTCATTGGCGCCCTCCGGGACGAACGCGCCGGCGTTGGTGTACTTGGTGAACTCCTGGGCGCTGATGTTGATGGCATCGTTCCCGAGCGGCCCCAGCCCGTCATAGCAGTGGTCCGCGGGGTCGGTGACATTGGGGTCGTAGATGAGCTCCGTCGTCGTGATGATGTTGATGCTCAGATTGTCGAGATTGGTGCCGAGGTCGGTGAGATCGATCAGCGCCTTCAGGGTCGTTCCGGACCCCGGGAGGACATACTCATAGGGCCAGCCGATCAGGGCCGGGCTCTGGGAGATCTCGACATCGATGTCCGCCTTGCCGCCGGTTATCAGGTTGCCCGCAGTGACGGTCCCGCCGGGGATCGGTGGGGTGGTGGTGGCAGTGCTCGAGTTCGCGGTGACCGTTGTCGTGCGTGTGGTCCCCGCCCCGGCGTACGCCGGCACGAAGCGGGACTCCACGCTGGCAACGGTCGGTGCCACCGCCAGTGTCTGGGTGCCGGCCGCGGGTGACCCCAGGCTGAGCGTGAGGCCGAAGGTACTCAGCGAGGTCGTCGCGAGCGGAACGCCACCGGCGTTGAGCGTGGCGAGCTGGGCAAGCTGTTCGCCCGTGGGCTCGCGCCCCCCGTCCGCGGCCGGGGTGAAGCTCACGCCGGCGGCGACCGTCTGACCGGCAGCATCTGTCTCCAGGGAGAATGTCCCGGCGTTCTGGTCGGACTCGTTCGTCACCGCGGCGACTGTCCCGCTACCGGACACGGTGACCTGGCCGAGGGTCAGAGGCCCCACCGTGAGCGTATAGCTACCGGCCTCGCCACCGGTCGGCCGACCGCCCACCTCCGTGATCCCGCCACCGGCGCGGCGGAGCACCGGCGAGAGGTTGGCCCGGTAGACGCTGTAAGTCGACAGGTGGTACTGCATGAAGTGAGTGATGGCGCCGGTGCCCCAGCCGTTGCCCCAGTACGGCCCCGTGGCGATCGGGACCGGGTAGTCGGAGCCGTAGTCACCATCGGTGTCGATCGCGACGTAGTAGTAGGCGGAGGGGCTGACCGAACCGGCGAACTTCACCCACACTTCCAGAACGGATTCGGGGATGTCCGACCCGCCCTCCTCGCCCCCGCGTGCGCAGCCGGTAAGCAGCACCGAGGTGAGGAGGACGGACCCGACCAGCAGCACGGCGACGTGGCGCCAGGTCATGCCGCCTCACCCCCCTGCACCCGCGCGCGAGCGCGTGCGAGCATCGCGGTGGCGTTGTCGATCAGGACCGTCTCCAGCAGGTCCTCGGGCATCCCGGCACAGCGCGCGACATGCTCGGCCCACTGCGGGGTGAGGATGTCGTCCGGGGTGTGGGTATCGCTGTTCACAAGCATGGCGGCCCCCGCGGCAAGTGCGACGCGGACCACATGTCCGTTCGCCATGCCATGGCCGCGGCGGGCGGTGACCTCGATCAGGATGTTGTTGTCACGGGCCGCGGTGGCGGCCTCGAGTGTCAACAGCCCGGGATGGGCGAGGATGTCAACCTCCGGGCAGCGTGCGGCGGCGAGGTTCGTGCCGGGCTCGACCGGCTCGACGGGTGACTCGCCGTGCACGACGACGAGTGCGGCGCCGGCCGCGCGGGCTTGCTGCGCGAGTGAGGCGATAGACGCCGCCGGAACATGGGTCAGCTCCACCCCGGCGTAGGCCTCCAGGCCCCAGTACTCGCGCGCGAGGGCACAGTCGCGCGCCACCTCGGCGACCACCCGCTCCAGCGTGCTCGGCCCGGCGTGATCGGCGATGGTCAGTCCCCCATACTGCTTGACGATGCAGCGGCGCAGCAGCTCTATCGGCAGCAGGACACCGTCGCTGAGTGAGCTGTGCATGTGGAAGTCGTAGACGACACTCTGAGGCATGGGATCCCTCTCATCCGTGAGCGGCATACGTGACACGACAGCCCGGCATGACGACTCCTTGTGACGCCGCTACCGGGTTTCGCGTTCCATCGCCCGGGCGAGGTACTTGAGCATGACGAGGGTGCCGTCCGTGCGGGTCCCGGCGGCGGACATCTGATCGACCATGCTGGCGGTCGCGGCGGTCGGGCGCGCGAGTTGGCTCGGGTCGGCCTGCGCACTGCGGGCCGCGGCCAACACCAGGGCCACCTCGCCGTACCCCAGTCCCGTGGCCCGCAGGCGCGCGACCTGCCCGGGTCGCTGGAGCGTGTAGTGGGCGACCAGGCCGTCGAGGTTGCGCCGCGCCTGTGGTGAGGTGGCGGCCGCGGCCGCATTCATGCGCGCGACCAGGGCCCGCAGCGCCGCGCGATCGGCCAACGCCTCGGACTTGCGCGTCGCCGCCAGCGCGCTGAGTGCGCGTGCCTCGGTGACCTGGGCGGCCTGCTGGGCGCGCTGGGAGGTTCCTGGGTCGCGGGCGCCACTCATCAGGCGCCCGATCAGTTGTGTGGTCTGAGCCGCGGATTCCTGGGCCGCTCGGACGGCGGGCTCCGCCGCCTGCAGCTCGCCGAGAGCGTTCTCGGTGTCGGCCAAGGCCCGCCGGCTCTCCTCCAGCGTGCGCCGGAGCATCGCAACGTCACCGGCCGCCAGGTGCGCGGGGTCCCCGAGCTGCTGCGCTACCTGTGCCGTCACCGTCTCCATCTGTTGGGCCGTCGTCACCAGCGCCTCGCGCTGGCGCTCTGCCGAGTACGTGGGGTCCACTGCCCGGTTGGCTGCCCCGTTGGCGTAGGCCACGACACCCTTCATGGTATCGCTGAGGTTCGCGGCCTTGTCGGTCAGGCCAAACAGCGAGGTGATGATGGAATGGGCGCCCGTCACGGCGGGAGCGAACGCGGCGCCGACCGTCGCGGCACGGGCGGCGGCGCGCTGAGAGGTCACGGCGGCCTGGCGCGCGGCACCCTCCGCCTCGGGCACCAGGGCGAGAGCGGTCGCCTGCTCCTGCCCGGAGGGTGGCGCCGGCGCGCTCAGGCTCCCGCTGCCGGCCAGGCGGAGACCCTCCGTCGTGTACGGGCTGGCGTGCAGCCCGGCCGCCGTCTGGTAGCTCTCCCGGGCGCGGGCGTAGTCTCCGCGCGCGAGCTGAACCTCCGCGAGTGCCGCCAGCGTCGTCGGGTCCCGGGGGCGCAGCGCCGCCGCCTGTTGCAGCAGCCCCTCCGCCTGCTTCAGCTCGTAGCGCCGGGCGTACCCCCGACCCGTCTGCAGCAGGGCGTCGGCGTTGCCGGCCGACAGCTCCGGCATCGCAAGCTGGCGGTTGCGGCGGTCCTGGCTGGGCGGATGGGTCAGGAACATGACCTCGATGCTCGAGGGCCGCTTCTTCTCGTACTTCTCCTGCAGCCGCTGGAAGAAGTCGGCATTGCCCCGCGGGTCGTAGCTCGCGCCGAAGGACAACACGCGGCCCATGTCATCGGCCTCGTACTCATTGTCGCGGCTGTAGCGCAGCGACAGCAGGCCGACCCCCACCCCGGCGATGCTCGCGAGCCCCTCACTCTTGCCGCCCAGGATCGCCAGGCCGATGTCATACAGGAGGCCGCGCTTGAGGGCACTGAGCGAGTGCCGGTGCGCAACGTGGCCGATCTCGTGGCCGATGACCCCCCAGACCTCATCCTCACTCTCGACGAAGTCCAACAGCCCGGTCGTCACATAGACGTGCCCGTAGGGCGCTGCGAAGGCGTTGACCATGTCCGTCTGCAGCACTTTGAAACTGTAGGGAATGCTCTGCCTGACGACATAGCCCAGAAGCGTGTGGCCGACCATGTCGATCCAGTCGGCGAGGAGCGGGTCGGTGACGACCTGGTACTCGCCCTCGATCGAGCGGGCCGACATGTCGCCCACCGTGCGCTCCACCTTCTCGTCGCAGCCACTGAGCACGAGACCGACGGCGCAGCAGGCCAGCAGTGCGGGGACACCGATGCGTGCAGGTCGCTGATAGACGGTGGCCATGGGGGCAACACCCCGCGGGAATGGACCGACAAGCTGCGTCGGTGGAGGCACGGCCATTGTGCGGCCGGGCCTCAGAACTTGATTGTCTTGAACTGCGGGAGGTGCGCCTCGTTCTTCTTCAGCATCGCCTTGACCATGTCGCGGATCTCCGCCAGCGAGAGCACGGCCGAGGTCAGCGGGTCGTGGCAGATGGCCCAGTAGACATAGCTCGGGTCACCGGTGAGTGCGCCCTCCACCGCCATCTCCTCCACGTTCACCTGCAGGTTGGTCAGGGCGGCACACTGTGGCGGCAGCGCACCGACGTGGACGGCATTGAGCATGCCGCGCGTCGCGAACACCGGCACCTCGACGCAGCAGTCCTCCGGCAGGTTCGTCACCAGTTGCCTGTTCGGCACATTGCCGTTGAACTGGAACGTGTCGCCACCCAGCCAGGCATTGATGATCGAGGCGGCGTACTCATGGCCGCGTGCCAGGTTCAGCGGGGCCGGATTGTCGAGCCACGCCGTGATGTCCTTCTTCCACGCCTTCTCCCGCTTCAGATAGTGATCCAGGATGTAGGCATACTCCCCCGGGTTCCAGCCGGTCCCGTCCAGGCAATACTTGTCGATCAGGTCCTGGCGCTTGCGGAACCACGGGTTGTACTCGGAGTTGTGCCCGCTGGACTCGGTGACATAGTAGCCGAGGGCCAGGAACATCTCGTTGCGGACCTTCTCATGCTCGTAGACGGACTTCTTCTTCATCGCCTGGCGCAGCCGCGGGTAGGCGTCCTGACCCTTCCACAGGAACTTGGTGAACCACGACAGGTGGTTGATGCCGGCGCAGACGTAGTCGATCTCCGACATCGGCGCCCCGATCCAGCCAGCCAGCATCCCCGCGGTGCCCTGCACGCTGTGGCACAGGCCGCTGACCGCGACGGACGCCGACCGCTGCATGGCCCGGCAGTTCATCGCCATCGGGTTGGTGTAGTTGAGCATGATCGCCTGCGGGCACAGCTCCTCCATGTCCTGGCAGATGCTGACCATCACGGGGATGGTGCGCAGCGCCCGGAAGATGCCGGAGGGGCCACGCGTGTCGCCGACATTCGTGTCGACCCCGAACTTCTTCGGGATCTCGATGTCGTGACGCCAGACCTGGACGCTACCGGCCAGGATGGTGACGAGCACGGCATCGGCACCGTCGAGGGCCTCCCGGCGATCCAGGGTCGGGGAGACCTTGGCGGGGTACTTGCCCTCTTTCACGATGCGCTGCACGGCCCGCGTGCTGTAGTCCAGTCGCTCCGGGTCGACGTCCATCAGCGCCAGCTCGGCGTCTTCGAGACTGGGGAAGGTGAGGATGTCTTTGACGAGGGTGCGGGTGAAACCAAAACTGCCTGCTCCGATGAACGCAATCTTAGCCATTGAAGGATCGGGGTCCTCTCCATAGACTGCCGGGATGGCCGAACGGCCGATGGCAGCGATTCTATGCCCCCGGGTGGCAGGTGTCAACCGGGCCTCAGCCGAACACGGCACGACAACGGCGCGGCAACGACACGGCGACGGCAATCAAACAGGATGGGCAGGATAGAACAGGATAACGAGGGGGACGGAACGGACGGCGGCACGACCGTCTATCCCCGAGCATCCTCTCGGCGTCTTGTGACAGCGCTTGAACTCGATGTGTGGTGTCCCGAAGTTGACGAGTAGGCCCACCTCGAGACCAGTCGCATTGAGGTAGTTGATGAGCTGAGCCTGTTCCTCTGCCGTTGCCGTCATGTCCCGGGTGCAGGGCGGCTGTCGACGATAGTGTTGTCCTCCCTCGCGGCCGCCTCCCACAGTCCCTTCTGACTCTCCCGCACGATCGTGGCACAGCGCTCGATGGAATTGCCCCGGAAGACGCTGCGCGGCACGCGCCCCACGGGGTCGGGGGTGAGAAAGAAGACCGCGGTGCCCGGCTCATCGAACCCGTAGATGCGGTTGCCGATGAGACTGAATTGGCCGGCGACGGCCACGACCTGCGTGACGCCACTGGCACCCCCGCGCGTGAGGGTGTTGTCGGTCAAGAGCGAGGTCGGGCTGCCGTAGGAGTCAAGCACGACCGGGGCGACGCAGTCGGTGACGGTGTTGTTGCAGATCCGCCAATCCGCCGAGACCGGGAACAGCTCGCAGCGGTCACCCACCTGCAGCTCCCGGGGCCGGGTCAGTTTGAACCGCGTGGTAGCGGGGTCGTAGGTGTCGATTGTCGAGACTGTGTGCGGGTTCTTGCCGCTGAGCCAGGCGAGCTGCCAGCCGCGATAGCGGTCCGAGCGCGGCCAGGGGCGCGGCAGGAGCTGCTCGGCGAAGGTAGTGGCGTCGATGACCGCCGTCACTGTCGAGCCGCTGCGCCCCGTGCGGATGCCGGTCTGGCAGTTGCGGATGAGGTTGTCGTGGACATTGACGCCGACTGCGGGGTCGTCGAGCCGCAGGCCGGTGACGCGCGGGTCGAGCTCGCCGCGGACGTAGACCTCGTTGTCGCTGACCGTCACGGCGGAGGCATTGAGGTGGATCCCCGTCCGTGGCTTCGGCTGTCCGGTCACGTCCGTGAGGTCAATCAGGTTGCCGCTCACCACCACGTTCTGGGAGGGGAAACCGACGGGAGTGGCAGTGACGCGGATCGCGCTGGTACCATTGAAGTTGATGAACAGGTTGCTTGCCACCGTGACCTGCGTGGCGCCGCTCTGGACGAGGATGCCGTCGGAGGGGTTGGAGCCCTCGATCGTGTTGCCCGCGATGACCGCCTGGCCGCAGCCGAGGTCGTCGAGGTGCTCGGCGCGGTGGTTCATGCTGCCGACCCACAGCGGGCCGCTATTGCGGATATAGCAGCCCTCGATCTTGATGAAGCGCGCCGGCCCTTCGTAGGCGTACCAGCCCACGTCCTCGACGCGGCAGTACGAGATCGTCGTGTTCTCGGCTGTATCGTTGTTGTTGAAGGCGTTGGCGGCGCAGTCCTTGACCGAGCAGCGCACGAAGCTGAGCGACTGCGTGGCTGCCTTCTTCTCGGCGCGGGGCTGGAGCCCCTCGGGCTCGTGCGAGTAGAAGCACTCGCTCGCCATCCGGCTGGCATGGACGTTCTCGAACAGCGCACGCCGCGTGCCGAAGATCTGGGCTGCGGCGCAGCTCTTGAGCACACAGCGCCAGAAGGTCGTGCCGGCGATGGTGCGGATGTCACGCGGGCGATCGGCCAGGCCGGTGTGCCCCACCATGCTCAGGTTGCGCACCTCCGCCTCGGTGCCCCCCTGCAGCCGCAGGACCGCACCCTCGCCCTCGCCAATGTCGAGCACCGAGTGCACGCTGCTGGCACCCTCGATGCGGAGCGAAGTGGGCGCGGCAACTGTCAGCCCGTGCACCAGGCGGTACCGGCCGGCCGGGAAGTAGACGTTCTTGCGCTCGTGCAGCGCGCGGTCGATGGCCGCCTGCAGCACGTCGCTGTCGCAGTGACGCATCACCGCGTCGGTGCTGTCGGCGGTGGGCGCCTGCTTGAGTGTGACCGCAGTGCCGTCGATCGCCTCGATGGTGGTGACAAGCTGATCGCGGGCAGTGAAGGTGAGCATGTCCCCGGGGGCCCACGGGACGGTCTTGCTGAAGCGGACCTCGATCCCGCCGCTCAGCGGCTGCCAGTCGCCGGTGACGGGGACGGCCCTGGCGGTGAAGTCCTTGCGGATGTCATCGCTCCAGCGGAAGGTCGTCGGGCCCTCCCCATCGATCTCGAGGGTGTAGACCAGCCAACTGCCTGCGGCGGGGCCATAGCCGCGCAGCTCAACCTCGCCGGCCGGCGCCTTGTTGCCCAGGCGGGGCCCACGCAGGCGCGCACTGACAAACTGGGGGTTGCAGCGTGACAGCATCACTTGCTGCCCGACCCGGAAGTCCCCGGGAGTAGTGACGGTGACCCGCGGCGAGCCGGCAGTCGTCTTCGCGACCGTCTCGAACGCGGAGCCGGAGGCGCCGCAGTTCCTGACATTGAGCCAGCCGGGTGTATCGGGCTCGGGAGGCGGCTCGGACCGCCACACACGGAAGTCATCGATGTCCGCGCTGCACCCCGCGTCCACCGACACGACCATGCGGACGCTGTCCATGTCGGCCGGAGTGTAGCTGTCCTCGAGCTGGAGCCACTTGTCAGCCGGCGCGTCTCCCCGCCGGCCTGTCGCGACCGTGACAATGCGCGGGCCCGCGGTCTTGCCGGCATACTCATAGGCCTTGATCGCCACCGGCCCGCCGCGGAAGCGCAGCGCGACCCGATAGTAGCCGGCGGCCCAGATGTCCGGGGCGGCGGCGTGGAGGTGGGCCTCGCGCTCGGCGGTGCCGCTGACATGCAGGAAGGTCTTGCCTTCTGGGGCGTTCTCAGACATCACCGTCAACTCGCCGCCAAACCACCCACTGAGGGTCCATTCCGCGGGCACGCGCGGGCCACCGTGCAGCACCCAACTCCCGCTCTTGCCCCCGCCGGCGGGGACA
>CAZIWQ010000221.1:3718-8638 GCA_964542355.1 uncultured Armatimonadia bacterium | reverse complement strand
CGAACCCAGTGTGATGGCGAACGGGACGGCCAGGAGGGCATACCCCAGGAACAGCAGCGGGGGATGGATCAGCATCATCGGGTGATGCAGTTGGGGGTTCATCCCGCCTTCGGCTCCGGGCTGGGCCGGGGCGAACGGGCTGTTGAGTATCACCAGCGACAGGAGACACGCCTGGATCGCGAACAGGATGGAGGTGGTGCGGGGTTGGGTGCGGGGTGAGACGGCCAGGCTGATGAGTGCTGTCTCGAGGCACCACAAGAGCAGCCCGCCGGCCTGGCCGGCCCAGACGGCGGCCAATCGATAGCCGAGGGCCGCTTCTGCGGGGGCACGGTTGGCCACGACGTAGGCGAGTCGCGTGTCTCCCGCGGCCATCAGTGCGGCGAGTGCTGCGAAGGTCGCCAGTGCGGCCAGGCAGCTTGCCGCCTGGCAGGCACGCAGGACGGGCCAGCGGGCGGGGGTGAGTAGGCTGAGCAGCAGGCCGAGGATGGCGGCCACCGTGGCGAGCCCCAGCACCGCGGCCCCGAGTGTGAGCATGGGCTGGTTGTAGCACACGGGCGGAGGCACTGTCAAAGCAGGAGGTCCATGCGGCTCGGGAGTCCTCGCAGGGAATGCCGGCAGGCAGCGGCGGACTGACTGCACGCAGGAGCCCCTCCGGTGTGCGGGGAAGTAAGGGGTGGTGCCCATTGGGGCCGACCGCCCGTCGCCGGGTGTTCGCTGTTCCGGACGTGCGAGGAGGAACCACATGAACCGTTTGAGCAGGATCAAGGTCACTGGCTTCAAGTCGATCCGGGAGATGGACCTGGAGCTGGGCAATCTGACGGTGCTGATCGGTGCCAACGGAGCGGGGAAGTCCAACCTCGTCTCCCTGTTTGAGCTGATGAACTTCGCGTGGACGGATGCTCTGCAGGTATGGATCACGAGAAGTGGCGGCAGCAACAGCCTACTGCACTATGGCGCGAAGACAACGCCGCAGATGACACTGGACCTGGAGTATGAGACAGAGGACGGGGTCAACCGCTACCATGCCAGGCTGGTCGATGCGGCACCGGACGCCCTGATGTTCGGCAATGAAGCACTCGCCTTCACACGCCACGGCGCTCCCGTCGAGGCCCCCCTGGAGAGCCTCGGCAGCGGCCACAAGGAGACGATGGTACCTCGTGCTGGGCTCGGCGGGGTGAAGCAAGCTGCGGCTGCGTTCCGCTGCATCGGCAACTGGCGTTTCTTCCAGTTCCACGATACCTCCCGGACAGCGAACATCCGGCGTCAGGCGAGTCTCCGCGACAACCGGTACCTGTTCTCCGATGGTGGCAACCTGAGCGTCTACCTGCACGGACTGCGAGAGACCGAACGCCCCTACTATGACCGGATCGTCCGCACGATCCGCTCAGCCGCCCCGTTCTTTGATGATTTCGACCTCGAGCCCCTGGTCCTGAACAGGGACAACCTCGAGCTCAACTGGCGGGAGGTGGGGAGGGAGCCGCGGTTTGGGCCACACCAGATCTCGGATGGTACGCTGCGCTTCATGGCTCTTGCGACGCTGCTGCTTCAGCCCGAGGGGCGCATGCCGTCCCTGATCGTTATCGACGAGCCGGAGCTCGGACTGCACCCCTATGCCATCAGCCTCCTCGGCTCGATGGTGCGCTCAGTCGCCCACTCGAGGCAGGTGATCGTCGCAACGCAGTCGGTCTCGCTAGTCGATGAGTTCCAGCCCGAGGACGTCGTAGTCGTGGATCGCCACGGGGGCGAGTCCTCGTTCCGGCGCCTGCGCCCTGCAGAACTCACGGGATGGCTGGATGAGTACTCGGTGAGCGAGCTCTGGGAGAAGAACGTCATCGGGGGGAGGCCCGCACGATGACCGATGTCCTCATCATCGTGGAAGGCGCGACCGAGGAGGCGTTCGCCAACGACGTCCTCCTGCCCCACCTCATCGCACGTGGCGGCCGGCCAGTGCCCGTCCTGACCGGCACCCGCAAGTCGCGCCGCGCCGAGAAGGGTGGGCACCGGAACACGTACGATGCCATACAAGATGACATCCTGCGCATCCTGAAAGAGCACGGCCCTCGAGGAGCGCGCGTGTCGACAATGCTGGACCTGTACGGTCTTCCGAACGACTTCCCGGGCTACGTGACCAGCAGAGGCGTGCCCGACCCTTACACGCGGGTGGCTGGCATCGAAGCTGCGATGGCCGCAAGTATCGCTGACTATAGATTCCTCCCGTACATACAACTGCACGAGCTTGAGGCTCTGTTGCTGTCTGAGCCTGGCAAGGCCGCGCACCTGTACCCCGGCCATGAGGAAGCCCTCCAGGTGCTGGCCCGCGAGGTGGCCCAGTTCCCGGGGCCTGAGTGGGTCAACGACAACCCTCTCACTGCCCCGTCAAAGCGCCTGGAGCGCTGTGTGCCCGGATACGACAAGCGGTACGCTGCCCCCCTCATCGCGCAGGACATTGGCCTTGACGTGATCCGTGAGCGGTGCCCGCACTTCGGGGAATGGCTGTCGAAGCTCGAGGCCCTCGCCCAGGACGCCGGCGGCTGATGCCGCCCGGCAGGCAGACCGTAAACGCCGTTCCCACGCTCCTCCCTTTCCCAGGTGATCACGATGCCGATCGATGAACTCTACATCCTGCACCACACGCACGTCGACGTGGGCTATACCGACCTACAGCCCGCCATCTACGAGCGGCACCTCGATATCATCGACCAGGCGCTGGACCTGTGCCGCGCTTCCGACGATTACCCCGAGGCCGCCCGGTTCCGCTGGATCCATGAGTTCAGTTGGCCCGTGATGCGGTACCTGCGGGAGCGCCCCGCACGTGCCCCCGAGTTGCTGGCGCGGCTGCGCGAAGGCCGGATGGAGCTGTGTGGTCTCTACCTCGACCCGACGGAGCTGTGCGACCGTCGTGCCTTGCAGGAGTCACTCAAGCCCGCCCTCCGGTTGAGCCGTGAGCAGGGGCTCCCACCCCCCTGTGTGATGACCACCGACATCCCCGGCCAACCGTGGAGTCTCGCCGACGTCATGGCCGAGCACGGGCTCAGTTGTCTGAGCGTCTCGCCCAATGCCATGGTCAGCAAGCCCATCGAGGTGGAGCGACCGTTCTACTGGGTCGGACCCGAGGGGGGGAAGGTACTGGTCTGGCAGACGGACTGGCGGAACGGCTGGTACGGCGAGGGGCACTCGCTGGGCTTCCCCCAGGGCCTGGAGGTAGCGCGCGAGCGGGTGCTGGCGTACCTCGCCTTGCTTCAGAGTGAGGCCTACCCCTGGCGGGTGCTCGCGCTCCACATGGGGGCGGACAACTACCCGCCGTTCGAGGGTCTGAGCGACCTGGTTGCCGGCTGGAACGAGGACACAGGCCTGCCCCGGATGCGCATCGCCACCAACCGCGAGTTCTTCACGCGGCTGCTCGAGCTCCATGCGGGTGAGTTCGCCGCGCACCAACTGGCATGGCCCGATTGGTGGGCTAACGGCGTCGGGTCCGCCGCGTACGAGACCGCCCTGTCGCGCGAGACGCACTGTCGGCTGCGGCGTATCGAGGCGCTCCAGGCCTCCCTCGACGACCAGACTGACCTGTGGCCGGTGTTCGAGGACCTCCTGCTGTTCGACGAGCATACGTGGGGCTGCTCGAACATGGCGCTCAAGCCCTATAGCTTCGAGTCACGGGCGAGCTGGGCGTTCAAGTCAGCCACGATCTACCGCGCCGTCGATGCCGCGCGCCGCCTCGAGCAAGGCCTCGTGGCACGGGCCGCCGCCGGCAGTGACCTCGGTGTGTTCAACCCCTCCGCGCACACTCACGTCGGGCCCGTCGAGCTGGGGACACTGCCGGACGACGTCGTTGCCCTCGTGTCACCGGAGAGGGCCGCGGTCCCCGTCCAGCACTCACCAGCCACGGCGTTGGGTGCCGGCGCAGCCTGGGCGGTACTCACCACCCCCCCGCGCGCGGCGTGCACGTGGCGGACCAGCACGCAGGCGCCCCCGCCCACCGCCGACGTGGGGTGTCGCGACGGAGTGCTATGCAACGACTTCTACCGCATCCGCTACGACCCCGAGACGGGCTGTGTGCTCAGCATCGTCGAGCCCGCAACCGGGCGCGAGCTCCTGGAGCCCCGCGAGCGATGGCGGTTCGCAGAGAGCATCCAGGAGCGGATCCGCGGCACGCGCGACCGCTGCGCCATCTGGGAGCCGCACAACCGTGGGGTGCCCAACGGCACGCGCCGCAGTCGCGCGCCCTTTGCGCGTACCGGCACAGGGGTACGCGCCCGGATGGGCGCCACCTGTGAGGGGGGCGTGTTCGCCAGTGTGACCTCCGTCAGCCGGCTCCCCGGCGTGCGCCGGGTGGAGACGGAAGTGCGGCTATGGCGCGGACTGCGGCGGATCGATGTCACCGTTCGGATGCACAAGCAGCCTCAGGAGGCCTACGATAGTCTCTACGTCGCCTTCCCGTGGGCGCTGAGCACGCCGCGGGCCTTCATCCACAACGCCGGGGCCGTGTTCGAGGCCGAGGCGGAGCAGTTGGCCGGCACCTGCCGCGACTTCTACGCGGTCGAGCACTTCGTCGCGATGCAGGGCGACGAGGGGTGGGCGGCAGTCGTGCCGGTGGACTCGCCGCTCGTCGAGGTGGGCGCGATCAACACCGGGAGCTGGCGCGATCACCTGGAGCTGACGGGTGCCAGCGTCTACGCCTGGGTTACCAACAACTTCTGGTACACGAACTTCCCGGGCTATCAGCTCGGGATCCTGACCTTCCGGTTTGCGCTCACGACGGGTACGGGGGTGGCGCCACTGGACGAGCTCGCGCGCTTCGGCGAGGCTGTGCGAGTGGGGCTGACGGTGCGGGAGCGCTGACAGACGGCGGACGGCGAGCGGCTCGCGGTCAGGGGACCGCTCCTACCACGGCGAACGACAGACGGCGAGCGACAGACGGCG
>CAZIWQ010000221.1:0-3618 GCA_964542355.1 uncultured Armatimonadia bacterium | reverse complement strand
ACGGCGAGCGACAGACGGCGGACGACAGACGGCGGACGGCGAACGGCTCGCGGTCAGGGGACCGCTCCTACCACGGCGAACGACAGACGGCGTCGGAGCCCGGCCGCGGCGGAGGTGCCCGGCACTGGCACGGTGAATCCGTGCGCCAGAGGTCGCCTGCCATCCGTTGCAGATCTGCTTCTCAGAGGGAGTGTCGGCATGAACCGGTTGATGCTGGTCGTCGCCACAATCGCAGTGTGTGGGGTCGCCGGCGCGCAGGAGCCCGTCGTGTGGGTTGCCTCGCCATGGCAACATGTGCTCACGAGCACCGAGGCCGGTCCGCTCCGTGCGGCGGAGCTCAGCGCGGCCCGCAACGAGTACGAGGCGTTCCGGATCATCGTGCGGGCCGGTGCGGAGGCGCTGCAGGGCGTCAACGTCGTCGCCGGTCCCCTCACCGGCCCCGGGGGCGAGATCGCGGCACAGAACATCACCTTGTTCCGCGAGCACTACATCAACGTGTCGGAGCCCAGCTATGCTTCAACCGCGCCGCTGGGCTGGTACCCCGATGCACTGATTCCGTTCGTCAGCCCGATCGACGGCTCTGAGCTCAGCGGCGCTAAGTATGACGCGGTGCCGTTTGGGGTGGAGCCCGCGAGCAACCAGGGCGTATGGGTGGATGTGTTCGTGCCACCCGCGACCACCCCGGGGGAGTACCAGGGCACGCTGACGGTCTCGGCGGGGGACAAGCCCCTGGGACGGGTGCCCGTGAAGCTGACCGTGTGGAATGTCGCCCTCCCCGCGACGATGGCGATGCGGTCGAACTTCGGCGGCCTGGGCTCCCGCGTTACCAAGGCCCACGGGATTGCCGGTGATACGCCCGAGGCCGTCGCGCTGGAGGACCGCTATATCGACAGCCTGCTCGCCCACCGCTGTGTCCCTTCCTCGCTGGGGAAGGTCTGGCCGAAGTGGGACCCGGAGAAGGGCATCGATGACACGGAGACGGGCGAGCGCCTGCGACGCATGATCGAGGAGCGCCATGTCAACGCCCTGTCGCTGCCGTTCTCGTACCGCAACGACCCGGCTAAGTGCAAGCAGTACCTGGCGGCACTGGCGGGGTACCTGCGCACCAAGGGTTGGCTGGACCTCGGCTACATCTACCTGCGGGATGAGCCCAACAACGCGGAGGACTACAAGGTGGTGCGCGAGCAAGGGGCCCTGATCCACGAGGCGGACCCGGGCATCCAGCGGATGTGCACCGAGCAGACGATCACGAGCAACGCCGAGTGGGGCGATCTCTACGGGGCGGTCGACATCTGGTGTCCGCTGTGGTGCCTGTACGACGAGGCGACCGCGCGCCAGCGGCAGGCCCTCGGGGAGCGGATCTGGAGCTATACCGCCCTGTGCCAGGGCAAGCGCCAGAACCCCTTCTGGCAGATCGACTTCGCCCCCGTCAACTTCCGCGCCCCGCTGTGGGTGAGCTGGCACTATGATATCAAGGGCTTCCTGTACTGGTCGAGCGTCTACTGGACCGACGGGCAGGATGTGTGGACGACCCCGCACTTCCGCAACAAGTACTGGGGCGAGGGGATGCTGCTGTACCCCGGCAAGGAGGCCGGCATCGCCGGCCCGGTCACCTCGATCCGGCTCAAGCTGATCCGCGAGGCGATGGAGGACTTCGAGTACATGACGCTTGCCGCGCAGGGCGGCCGCAAGCCGCAGGTCGATGCCATCGTCGATGGTCTGGCTCGCTCGTTCACCGACTGGGAACGCGATCCGGCACGCTATGCGCAGGCGCGTGAGCAACTGGCGGCACTGGCGGCAGCCAGGCCATAGGCCCACGCGGCGTCGTGGCCTCAGGACGGCTTCTGGGCCTGCTTCTCCAGCGCTTCGACCCACTGGGCGGCGGTCTCGCGGTACTTGGGGTCGGGGTGGTTCTCGGCCATGAAGCGGAGGGCGGCGATGTCGCGCGCATCGGAGAAGGGCTTGAAGTGCTTGCCCATCTCCCGGGCGAGTGTCTCGGCGACCGCCTTGAGCAGGGCCATCTCAGCCACCACCACCAGGTCGGCGGTCCGCAGGCCACGGGCGAGCCGGGCCACTGAGATGGGGTCATTGGCGACCTTGAGCGCCGCCGAGCGCCGCGTCTCCTCCCATGCCGAGGCGTGGACGATGGCAACCATCGCGTCCATGGCCGCCTCCGAGTGCGGCAGCCGGGGGCCAAGCTGGTCGATGATGTACTGGCGGATGGCGTCGCGGTCCATCGCCGCCTCGCGCGACATGGCGCTGGAGCGGGTCTGGTCCGCGGTCTTGGCCAACTCCTCGATGTCCGCCCGGATGTAGTCCGGGACCCCCTTCGCATCGGCTTCGGCATCGATATCACGGAAGACGTTGCGGGACACCCCGCCGCCGGCGGTGCCCTCCCCGTGGCGCCGCGGTTGGCGCCGGAAGCAGGCGGCGATGGCCAGGGGGGTGTAGGCCTCCGCCGCCACAAGCTTCTGGGCCAGTTGACGCGCAGACACCTCCGCCGCCGACACGAGCAGCCGCCCGGCCAGCTCCCAGTCGCGCGAGGCCACCACCTCATCGATGCTCTCGTCAAGCTTCCAGCCCGTCCCCTCCACGATCGTCCGGATCGTGGAGGCACTGGTGATGAGTGTCTGCAGGTCCATCCTGTCACCTCGTCACGGGAAGATGCGGCACGGCGCGTCAAGCCGGGCGTCGTCCCCATTATAGCACACGTGCCCCGGCACGGGAGGCGAGAGACCCCGGCCGAGGGGTCGGCCGGGGTCCGGTAGCGGTCATGCGTACCACAGACTGCGGGAAGTGCCTACCAGGCCGTGATCCAGGTCCCGTTCACCTGCAGCGCCTGCACCCACTCCATGCTCTTTACGTGCCCGTCAAGGAACGCGATATTGCCCTGGCCATTGTGCGGGGCCTTCGGCTCCTGGTTGAGCCGCGCCCCGGTGCTACACGCGCTGGCGCCCGCGGTGGCGGCGTGCCATCCCATCGTCTGGGCATTCACCGGATCCAGGATGAGCGCCGTCGTGGCGGGGGGGTACGAGTTCTGCCCGGGGATGATCCAGGTGCTCGCATTGCCCTTGCGCACCGTTGCCGTCCAGTAGGAGATGGCCGGGAAGCTGGCCACGCTCTCCCAGTTCGGGCAGTAGAACACCTGTTGGTTCTTGATGTACGGCAGGATCTGCTCAGCAAAGTTCTGGTGGTTCCAGGTGGAAGCCGCATCGGATCGGTAGTAGGTTGCGAGGCCGCAGTTCGATCCACCGCAGCCGTCGAACGCGCCGGTACCGTTCGTGCGGTTCTGGGCGCCACCGGTAGGACCGCGCTCATCATAGTCCTGGCAGTACATCAGGACGCCCAGTGCGACTTGCTTGAGGTTGCTCTGACAGGTGGACTGACGGGCCTTTTCTCTGGCGCGCGCGAAGACGGGGAACAGGATCGCCGCCAGAATCGCGATGATGGCGATGACGACTAGCAGCTCAATCAGGGTGAAGCCACGGCGTCGGGACATGAGAGGCCTCCTGTCGACGATCGGGGCCATCCCGGCATGCTGGCCACCTGGACGACCCGTGGTGGGTGTGGTACTTGATTACATACTACCGCGGACGCCGCTTCGTGTCAAACGCCGGT
>CAZIWQ010000220.1:0-8691 GCA_964542355.1 uncultured Armatimonadia bacterium | reverse complement strand
CGACCTACGCGGCGACCGCACACGACGCGGTTCCCGCCCTGTGGGATCCGGCCCTTCCGTAGGCGGCCGCACGGGCCAACCTGGCGCGTATGGGCCGAGGCCACTCGCTCACTCCGGCACCGGCTCCGCCTTGTCCTTCAGGCGCATGTAGCGTGGCTGCTGGGCTGCGTCACTGACCAGCCGGGGACGCGACCACCAGATGCTGTCGGCGTTGTTCTCACCCTTGGCGTCGGTGGCGATGGTGATCGCTGCCGCGCGCCCGGCGAAGTGCCCGAGCGGAATCGTCCAGGCGTGGTTGTCGGTGTCCCACACAGTACGCGTTGCCGGATCGTCCCCGGCCTTCCAGCCCGGGTTGGGCCGGGGCCCCAGGTCGAGCGCATGGACCACGCGGCCATTGACATAGACGCGAGCGATGGCCCCGTTGCCATAGCGCGTCTGCGTGTTCTTCACGTAGACGAGCAGGGCGCCGGTGGCATCCGGCACCCGCACCACCCAGTCCAGCGTCACCTCGCAGTCGGACCCATAGTCCAGCAGCATGAAGGGGACCGGCTGGGCCTCGCCCGGCACCGCAAACGAGGGGCGATGGGGGATCACGAACTCACCCCCACGCTCCAGGCCGGTGGCCATGGAGAGATAGCGACCGGTCTCGCGGCCGTCACCCAGGTATTCGCCGGGTTTGGGTGCCAGCACCCCACCCTCAATGAAGGTCAGGTATGCCGGGAAGCTGGTCTCATAGGTCTGCGGGCCGGCCGCGCGGTTCGCCTTCGTGTCCCACGGCGGGTTCTCCGCCGGCTTGTCATTGACCAGTGCCTCGGTGAACCTGGTGTTGGCCGTGACGGTTACCTGTCCCTGCTGCGGGGCCTTGTCATCCACCGGCTCGAGCGCCACGATAGTGCGGCCGGCAGTCACATCGAAGCGTGTGATGCGGATGCCGGCGGGAAGCGCCGTCACCTGGACCTTGGTGCGGTCATGCGCCCCCCGAACCAGCGCGTAACGCACCGCCGGGTTGAGCCCCATGATCTTGCCCGTGGCAGCCGCCGGCCAGCCGGGCAGCGTCAGCGGTGTCTCGACCTGGTTCAGGCCGGTGACGCGGGCATACAGCGGCACCCCGTCCGGCCCGACCAGTTGCTGCTGCGTGGCCGTGGCGGAGTAGCGATAGACACGTCCCGCGTAGTCCTGGTATACGCAGGCCAGGCCCGGCTCCCAGCGCTCCGGCGGGAAGAACGGCTGGAGCTGGCGGGTGGCGAACAACTGGGCGCGCGAGCGCATGTGATAGGGCATCCCGGCCGTGGCCAGCAGCTCTTCCCGCGTGCCGGCGACCTGCCCCAGCCCCCCGAGGGCGTCGGAGCAGGCGACTACGACATGCCGGGCGAAGTCGCTCTCCGCCCGGATGATCGGGACCCACGGTCGCGCGAGCGGTCCGTGGATGTAGGCCGACACCGGCCGCTGGTGCTCCATCCACCACACGCGGGTCGCCTCATTGCCCCACACCTGCTGGAAGCGCAGCGGCCAGCGGGAGGCAAAGGCCATGTTATCGGGCGCATACTCCGAGGCCATCGGCACCGTCGGGTTGCGCGTGAGTAGCTCGCGGAATTGCTCCGTCCCGCCCTCGGCCCCCCGCTTGCCCGCCACCTCCCCGTTGCCGAAGTCGCCGGCGGTGCCACCAACATCCTCGTAGTTGGCGTCGGTGCCCGTCTCGCGGCGCCACTGGAGCATCATGTCGGTGTGGTACTTGCGCCAGCGAGGGGACAGCGGATCCAGGTACATGAGCTGACCATCTTTGGCGCCCTCGAAGCCGCTGCGTGGGCTGGTGTAGCCCGCGATCCCCCCGTACTTGCGCGGCAGACCGAACTCGACGATCTTGTCGCGCTGGAACACCGGCGAGTTGAAGGTCACACAGTAGGTGTTCACGTAGGCCATCGTCTTGAAGCCATAGCGCTGGGCCATCGCCACGCGGTCGACATAGCCGGCCCGCGGGGTCCAGTCGGGCAGTGCGGTGTCGAACTCCGGCGCGCGCGCATTCCAGTCGTGCAGCAGCACCGTCTCCGGGTCGAAGGTGGTCGCCAGCAGCCGCATCACCTCATCGCTGTAGCTACAGTGGTCGACAATCACGCGGATCCGGTCGGCCCACTGCGGCCCCGCCCGCAGCTTCATCTCCTTCGCGAAGGCAGCGGCATACCAGTCGCGGTACGGCGTCATGGCATCCACCCAGCCGCCGACGAAGCTGTCCAGGTGATAGGTGACCGAGGTGGCCGCCGTCAGCGCCTCAAACGGCAGTGGGTTGATGCTCTCCACGGCAGTGCTGAAGCTCCTGCCGCTCCAGTTCATGAAGTAGAAGGTAGTGGAAAAGCGGCTGTCCTCGACCCACAGCCCCAGGCTGCTCTGCTTGCCCTCGATGGCCACCAGCGGTGCCTCCCAGAACGGCACACCACCCAGTGTGACCAGGGCGGGCTTGAGGGAGTTGTCATAGCGCACGCCCCCGAACGAGGCCACATAGAAGGCGTGGTCGGGGTGGAGGTTGACGAGCGGCGCCTGGAGGCCATAGACGCCGCCATCCGGGCTGGTGCCGGCGGCGTTGAACAGGAGCTGCCCGCTGGCCGCATCAACCCAGGCGGTTACGACCAGCGTCTCCTGCGGGAACTGCCTGGCGCCATTCGTCAGGCCGGTCCAGGTGGCCTTCGCGCCATTGCGGATGCGCTCGAGCTTGCACTTGCCGTCGGCCGCCGGGCGATGCATCGTCGGGTAGGCGCCGCCGGGTGGGAGGTCTTGCTTCATCTGCTGGTTACCCCAGGGAGAGTGCAGGAGGACCATCGCCGCCGCGTCGCCGGTCATGTGCCCCAGACCACAGGGGACGTTCGTGTCGGCGAGGGCGGCGTCGGCATGCGCCTCCTGGCTGCCCAGGTCCTTGAGGCCCACGATCATCCCGTCCTCGAAGGTGGCCTCGAGACGGGGGGTAGTGATCGTGAAGCCGCGCGTCGCGAGCGTTACCTTCGCCTCCGCGACGGCGGCCCGGGCCGGCCCGGACCACAGTACGCACAGGCACAGACCGGCGATTGTGACGGACCCTGACTTGCCGGGTAGGAGCATGGTTCACCTCGTTCGGAGAGCTGATGAGCTGCCGTTGCCTGTGGGCGGGGCCGTTCCTGGGACCGCGATCCCGCCGTGCGGGATCGCGCCGTTGCCGCGCCGTTCCGTTGGGCGCGGATCCCGCAGGGCGGGACCGCGCCACGCCGTGGTAGGAGCGCTCCCCCGAGCGCGACCGCGCAGCGGAAGGCAACGGCAACGACGCACGGCAACGGCAAGCGAGCACCGTGGCGAGACGGGCGCCGTGTGCCCTGCGCGTGGCAGTGGGTGAGCAGCATCCCATCGCGGTCAGGGGACCGCTCCTACCACGGCGAGCGGCACGGCAAACGGCTGCGGCCGGGACGGCCGCGCTCCCAGGAACGACTCGCACCAGAGGGTATGCCGACAGACCAATGCGCCGCGCCGTTCCCACACCCCGCGCTCCTGCCGTTGCGTCGTCCAGAGCCGCCCGCCGGAGGGACTTCGGCGCGCCATCCCGCCTTGCGGGACGCGCCCCACAGACGGCGACGGCGAACGGCAACGAGCGGGACGCTCGCGGTCCCAGGACCGGCTCGCAGCAAGGATGCACCGGCGCGGCAGGCGCGCCCTACAACAGCATGAGCGCCGCCCCCCTACCACTCCTCCTCGACCACAATCTCATCACCGATCAGGACCGCCAGCTCTGCCAGGCCCATCGCCGAGGACTGGCGGTTGTCGTGGGAGAACACGATCACGTTCTCGCCCGCGACCAGGTCGCCAGGCTTGACGGTGACGGTGAAGCCTTGCGTCGCCCCATCGCCCGTGACCGGAATGCAATACGGCCCCTTGCCATTGAGGGTGAACGTCCCCTCTCCCGGGTAGTCCACATCCGTCGCGGTGCCCCGCAAGGCCGCCATGCGCGCCGCCGGCACGCTTGCCAGGCTGAAGCGCAGCTCCACCGGCTTGCCGCCTTGCAGGGACGCGCCCTTGAGAGGGACGCGCGCGGAGATCTTCTCTGCGGCGCCGGGGTGCCGGTCGGTGAACAGGGCAAGCCATGCCGGGTCCTCGCACAGGTACGGAGGCAACTGCTTGCCCAGGTAGATCTCGACATCGTCCAGGACAAGCTTGCCCTGCTGCGGGTTCTCCAGAGTGAAGGCCCACGGCCGGCCATCCATGCCGGCGGGGACGGCCACCTCGACGCGCGTCAGCTTGTCGAAGTCATCGGTCTTGTCCACCGCGATCGCGTCGTCGGGGGAGAGGACCTTCAGGGTCGCCCCTTCACCGGTGACGTCGGCCGTCACGAACAGGTCGAAGCGCTTGCAGCCCTGTGGGACGAAGAAGAACTGCCGGGCACAGGCGCCGCAGATCCACAGCGGGGCCCCCTCCCACGCCACCAGGGCGAACGGCCGGTTGACGAGGCGGGCCGTACACAGCGGCTGGCCGCTCCTCACGGCGACCGCGTGCAGCCCGGCGGTCTCAACCGTGTACGGGATGGTGCCCCCGGTCCCGAGCGGCACAACCTGTTCCAGCACCCGCCGGCTCTGCCGATCGAGGATGGCGATGCTCAGGTCCTCATGGTAGATGGTGCGCGCGATGGACGTGACGGCGAGGTTCACCTGCTCTCCCTGTTCCCCGACGAAGGCGAGGTAGTTGTCGTGACGCAGGCGCGTCTCCCCGGCCAGCGCGGGCAATGCCGCCAGGAGGGCGGCGACGGTCACAACAGTGAGGGTGCGCATGGTTCGGCCTCGCTTGATGTGGGATGGGTGCTAGGGATCTGCTACGCGCGAGGGCGCCAATGGGCAAGACGAGACCCTTCGTCGCTGCGGCTTCTGCGAAGCCGCATGCGCTCCTCAGGGTGACGGCTTGAGATCGACCTTGACGACCTGATAGATGCGCAGGGCGGGCAGGGCAACCTCCAGGGCGCCGGCGTCGAGCTTGCATGGCGCCGTCTGCGGCCCCGTCGCATCCGGGTCGTAGACGGTGGCCTGTGCCGCCCGGGTTCCCTCGGGCAGGGGCAGACGGACCTGCAGCCCGGTGCGGATCGGGACTTCGCCCCCGCGCCACCCGAGCGGCACCGCGTAGTTGACGACATGCAGATAGAGCACGGCACCGGAGGGCGCGCTCGTCGCATTGAAGCACACCCGTCCGTCGCGGTCGGGGGGCATGAGCGCCAACCCGCGCCCCTCGAGCTGCCCGAGCAGATCCCACAGCGCGGAGGGGTTCGGCACCGTCGTGCGGGCCACGTAGCGCCCCTCCCCTACGCCGGCCGGCGCCGCCTGGTTGTCGGGGGCCGCCGCGGGCAGCGGCGGCTCTGCAAACGGCTGCAGTCGCTCATCCTGCAGGCCGTTCTCGCCGATGAACAGCACCCGCCCCCCGTGCCGGAGGTACCCCGTGAGTGCGCTGACCTGCTCGCGAGTCATGACCCGGACCGTCGGCATGATGACCAGCCCGTAGCGCGCCAACGCCCCGGGGGTGAACTGCTCCTCCAGCACATAGTTGAACAGCAGGTGGCAGTCGGCCAGCGCTCGGGTGACACTGCGCAGCCGCTCGATGTGGGCGGCGTTGCCGTACAGCTTCTGCTCGGGGAAGCAGGCGACCGCGACGCGGGCGTATGGCACTGCGGCGGAGTACAGGTCGGCATGCTCCGTGAAGAACTGCCGGTACTTGCGCAGGGCGGCGCCGAAGGTGTTGTACTCCGGGCGCACGAGGAAGCCGCCCCCGTTGCCGAACGCCGCCATCTCGGCCATCCCCAGCTCCGCGCTCTGCGGGTTCATGTCCCAGTCGGGGTTGGTGCGAGGATAGCCGCCGCGCGACAGGATGATCGGCTTCTCGCGCCCCCCGACCGAGGCGGTGAGCTTGTTCTCGTAGATGTTGTCATTGTAGTGGGTGAGCGAGATGGGACGCACGATCCGGCGCCGGGCGAGGCCCGGGTTCGTGCCGAACTCGCCGATCGACTTCTCATACATCACGTAGTCCACGGGGGCATAGGTCAACTTCACGTGCTCCGGCCGGCCCTCGCCCCCGTTCGGGAACACATAGAACGGCTGCTTGACCCGCTCGCCGGCAGCGCGCAGGGCCAGGTGATGCTCGCGCAGCGTCGCCATCCAGAAGCGCTGCGTCTCGACCCACAGGAGCCCCTGTTTGGCGTCGGTCGCCAGCGCCAGGTCGGCCACTCGGGAGGTGCCGAAGAGCTGTTCCATGGCGGGCGGCTGGTAGCGTGCGCTGAGGAAGGCCCGGAACTTGTCCCGGCAGAACGCGCAGTAGCAGCGCTGCGAGCCGCCGTTGTCGACGAACACTCCATCGTAGCCCACCTCCGCGCACAGCCGCACGACCTGCTCCGACCAGGAGCGCCAGTTCGGGTTGTTCATGCAGCACGCATAGCGGATGTTGGGCGCGTACGGCGGGTAGCCGCCGTCCGTCAGGCCATAGTAGAAGTGCGGCGAGCCATCGGGGTTGACCTGCAGCCAGGTGGCGGGGTCGGCGGCGGGACGCGCCCCGAGCCCGAACTCGCGGTACTCGTCCCAGTGGTCGTAGAACTCCCAGAAGCCGGTGCGTCGCTCCGGGTGTCCGCCGATGGTCATGGCACAGATGTAGGGCATCACCATGGTCACGCCACCGGCATGCAGCGCGCTCACCATCGCCCGGAGGCCGGCCATCCGCTCCCGCGTCTCCGCGGGCGACAGGCGGCGGACACTAGCGCCCTTGCCGTAAGCCTGGTTCTCACCGCCGAGGGCGACGATTGGCCCCCAGTTGTGGGTCATCACGACATCCTTGCCCAGGTGCAAGAGCTGCGGGGGGGCCGACACCGTGGCCGCCAGCCACGCGGCGTTGCCGAGATGCTGGCCGCCATAGTCGAGTACGTAGGTGACGGGGGCCGACGAGTCGGCCGCCCCGGGGTCAGCAGCTCCGGCCACGAGCCCGACCGACAGCAGCAGCGCCCCCAACGGATACAAGCTAGTCCTCATCAGTGGTCTCCCCGAACTTCGTCATGGTTGCCGAAGGTCCCCGCGAACTCCAGCCAGTCGATCACTGCCCAGTCG
This sequence comes from uncultured Armatimonadia bacterium, assembly GCA_964542355.1. Lineage (GTDB taxonomy): Bacteria > Armatimonadota > Zipacnadia > Zipacnadales > JABUFB01 > CAZIWQ01. Next base: position 1,609 of record CAZIWQ010000220.1, on the reverse strand, counting down.
CGTCCCACGTTGTCCAGCGTCACGCGATGCTCGCCGGCCGGGACCGGGAACGCGAAGGTCTTGTCATACTCAGCCGCGCCACCATCGTTCTTGCCGTCGCGGTCCGGCAGGTCGACGGTCTGGGCCACGTTCCCGTCCACACGGTACTCCAGGCGCGCCCCTGCCGCCGCCACCGCCCGCACGCGGACATCCAGCCGCGCCTCGCCTCGCGCCTTCACCAGGAAGGTCGGCGGATTGCGGAGCGCGGTGTGGAGCATCCCCTGGAGATAGCCCTCCAGCTCGGCGGCGTTCTCGACGGCGCCACCGGGTAGTACCCGGAACTCGCTGCGATCGGGGCGTGCCCAGCGCTTGGGCGGGTATGTGCGCAGGGGGTCGGTCAGGCGGGCCAGGTCGATGTCGGCACCGAAGCTGAGGATCGCCACCGCATAGGCCTCCAGCGGGGGGAGCGCCAGCTCGAGGCTGTCGCCGACCTGGCGACAGCTAGCTGCCTGCTCTCCGGCGTAGTCCGGCGACACGACCGCCACCGACTGCGGCACTGCCGCCACCGGCAGCCGGATCACTATGCCCGTGCGCGGCTGGAGCACTCCCTCCCGTACCTCGCGGTTGATGGCATGGACCACGATGGCGCGGCGCGCGGGGTGCCACCAGGCACACAGACTAAGGTGCTCCGCGGCGGAACTGAGACGCTCGCAGCCCAGCCAGCGGCTGCGCAGGTACAGGTCGCGGTGGGCCTGGTAGAAGGCGGTCTGGGTGGCCATCAGCCGCAGCGTCCCATCCCGTCCGGCGTCGCAGCCGAAGGGCCCCAGCACGGGGAAGGCAAAGAAGGCTCCCGCGGCGTAGATCTCGGCTCCCCGCGTGCGCATCCAGACCTCGCGCTGGGCGGGCGGGACCGCCATCCAGGGGAAGGGCGGCTCACCAAAGCCCCAGTCGTGGACCAGCACGACCGGCACCGGCTTCCCGGCGACCTCCCGCCCGGTCTGCACCAGGCTCCGCCAGATCGGCAACTGGCTCTCCGCCAGATCGACGCGCCCGTCGCGTGTCTGCCACTGCCCCCACACGCCGAGCACCTGGAGGTCGACATAGCGGGCGATGCCATTGGCACTGATCAGCACCCGGCGGCCCCGCTCGGCGGCGTAGGCGCGGATGCGATCGGTCAGCTCCTGCCAGGCGCGGTCATCACGCCAGCCGCGGAACTGTCCCCACAGCGGCTGCAGGCGGTTCTCCCGCACCGCCGGCTGCGCCACCAGGCCGTTGACCCGCAGGTAGCCACGGTAGTCGAAGGAGCTCATCGTCCCGTCCGGGCACACCTGCCGGTCCTCGACCGCGACCCCCAGGTCGCTGCGCCAGCGCGGGTCCGCCGGCACAGGCGGCGACTCCTTTTTCGCGGTCGAATTGACCGAGCGCTCGCGCGAAGGGTCGGGATGCGATTTGAACCCACCCAACTTGACGGCGGCCAGAACTGCCCCCACCACGACTAGCACGCCGAACCCCGTCCCCGCCCAAGCCAACCAGCGCGGCGCAGGTTTGGCAACTTCGCCAGATGGCGCGAACTCGGTGATGAGCCGTTTGCCGGGGACTTGAGCGGCGGAAAGGATGAACTTGGATTCCG
>CAZIWQ010000219.1:3706-8721 GCA_964542355.1 uncultured Armatimonadia bacterium | reverse complement strand
CACCGTTGAGGTGGTGACCCCGGCGCCGACGCAGCCCGCCGCCACGGGTGGCCCCGCCGCCACGGCGACGGCTCCCGGGGCCGCGGTAACTCCGCCGCCCGGGACCACTCCGCCGGCGACGACGGCGCCGTCCGGCGTCCCTGGCCGCCCCGGCCACGTCAGGCCGGACTCGCCCGACGAGCTGGACAAGCTCCTCAAAGATGCCAAGTTCGAGATCGCCTACGACGGCGTCCCATTCGCCGAGGTGCTCAAGGACCTCAGCACGCGCCTCAATGTCGTGATCGTGTGCGACAACGAGAAGCTGCTCGCCCGCAAGCTCTACCGCCACGGCAAGGTACCCGAGATGCTGGCGGTGGCGAGCGTGTGTGGCGCCATGATGCAGGAGGCGCGGCCGGCCTACATCCTGTGCACCAAGGACGAGGCGCGCGAGCCCAAGCAGCCGCTCCCCATCGCGACAGGCAAGTTCGTCAACGTCAAGCTGGAGCAGGCCGTGCTTGGCGATGCGCTCAAGTATGCGACGAAGGTCACCGGCGTGGGCCTCGCGGCGACACCCGCGGTGACCGCCAAGCTCGTGACCTGCGACGTCAAGGAGGCGCCGCTGGCCGAGGCCGTGGCGGCGGTGGCGAAGGCGGCGGAGTGCACCCATGTCGTGGGCTACGTCCTGCGGCCCGCGAACATGGATGCCGGCGTCGAGCAACTCGAGAAGATGAGCGACGCCGAGCTCGACAAGACCTTCCGTGAGGGTCTCAAGGTCATGAAGAAGATGTCCGGCACCATCGTGCCGACACCCGAGGAGATGCCCGGACAGGTCAAGGGAGACATGCAGGACAGCATGAAGACGTTCGAGCAGCTCGACCCGCAGGAGCGCAAGCAGCTCCTCGATCGCGCCGCCACCATGATCCAGCGCGTCGGACGGGTCATCCAGCGGCTGCAGCCCGAGACGAAGGCTGAGCTCAAGACGTTCATGCAGCCGTTCGCCGCACCGACTGTTGCCGCCTACATCGGCCTGCCGTCAGCGTGGCGTGCCGAGCTGGCGCCGCTGATGAAGGCGCTCCAGGAGTTCTTGAAGTGAGGCATCGACATCGATCCGCCGCGACAGCACGAATCCGAGGAGGGAGCCGTCGGATGCCCGCGCGACGGGGGTTCACACTCATCGAGCTCTTGGTCGTCATCGCGATCATCGCCATCCTGGCGGCGATCCTGTTCCCCGTGTTCGCGCGTGCGCGGGCCCATGCCCGCCGCACTCGCTGCCTCGCCAACCTCAAGCAGATTGGCGTGGCGATGGACATGTACTGCACGGACTATGACGGCCTGTTGCCCACGCTCGCGGCCAAGCCCTCGGTCGCGCCGGACAAGCCGGTCATCACCGACGTGCTGTACCCGTATGTGCGCAACACGCAGATCTTCCTTTGCCCGGAGGACCGCGACTACTACCAGGCGGAGTCCACAAGCTACTCGTGGATCGATCTGTTTGACGGTCTGCCGGTGGATGACCCGAAGTACGTGCTGTTCGGGACCGCGGTGGACCTCGGCGAGGCGCCTTACCTGATGGATGCGCTGGACAAGTGGCACGGGGGGCCGGACGCCGACTTCGCCCGCAACTGCGTCTGGCTGGATGGCCATGCCAAGTTCGTCAACCGCCTCCCGCCGGGCCTGGCAGGCTTCGGGGGGTAGGGGTCCGGCCGAAAAGGCCACCCCCGGCCGGCCCCCGAGGCGTAGCGGCCGGCTGAGTGCCCGCCAGAGCCAGTCTGGCGTAGCTTCGCGGCCTCAAAACGGCTTCTCGGCCGCTCTTCCAGCGTCACGGTACCACTCCACGAACCGCCGCACGGCCTCCGCGAGCCCCACGCGCGGCTCCCAGCCGAGCAGCCGGCGCGCCCTCCCAATGTCGGCATACGTCTCGCGCAGGTCGCCCGGCTGGTCGGGCAAGTGCTCTCGCCGCGCCGTGACCCCCAACTCCCCCTCGATGGCCGCGATCAACTCGCACAGCGTGACCGGCTGTGAGTTGCCGAGGTTGATGACCTCGTACCCGAGCGGTGCGTCAAGCGCAGCGCGGATCCCCGCCACGATGTCGCCCACATAGGTGTAATCGCGCCGGCTCGTACCATCGCCGTAGACCGGGAGTGGACGACCCGCCAGGAGCAGGCGGACGAACTTGCTGAGCGCAAGCTCCGGCCGCTGACGGGGCCCCACGGCATTGAAGATGCGCACTGCCACCACGGGGAGACCGTGGAGGTGGTGGTAGACGTGGCAATACGCCTCCGCCGCGATCTTGGAGGCGGCGTATGGCGAGGCGGGGGTCCCGATCGCCTGCTCCTCAGAAAACGGCACGGCGGTCCCGCTGCCGTAGACCGATGACGAAGAGGCGACGACGACCTTCTCCATCCCGGCACGCGCCGCGGCCGCCAGCACCTGGAGTGTCCCCTCGACGTTCACCGCGAGGTAGTCCCGCGGCAGACGGATCGACTCACGCACTCCGCTGAGCGCCGCCAGGTGGGCGACGCGTGTCAGGCGGTGCCGCTCGATGAGAGCCGCGATCACTGCGGGGTCGCGCACGTCCCCCTCAACCAGACGGAAGCGATCGGTTGCCTGCAGCCGCGCCAGGTTCGCTCGCTTCAACGCGGGGTCATACTGGGAGTCGAAGTTGTCCAGACCGACGACCTCATCGCCGCGGGCGACGAGTGCCTCGGCCAGGTGGGAGCCGATGAACCCGGCGGCGCCGGTAACCAACGTGCTGTGCATCGCGTCATTCCTTTCAGGCCCTGTGCTGCTCCACTACGAGCAGGTTCCCGTCGGCCCTGTGGGCACGGGTCGGCTGTTCGCCGGTGGCAGCCATGAAGGCAGCCGCGGGCGCGACCTCGCCGGAGGCGCCGAACTCCCTCTCCCCCCGGGAGAGGGTCGGGGTGAGGGCAGGTGCGGTGGTGGTTGCCGAGGCCCTCACCCGCCCTTCGGGCGACCTCTCCCGGGGGGAGAGGTGGAACGGTGCCCCGGGATGCTCGACTCGTGCAACACGCTCTTCCGCCGGTGGCAGGTCGGGGTCGCCGCGCTACTCCCCCAGCACCAGCACTTCGCCCTCGCGTGGCACACTCGTCGCGGCGAACCGCTCGCGCGCGACTGCCACGGCGTCCGCGGCACTGGCCTGCGGGCAGTGCACCAGCCACAGGCGCGCGACCTCCGCCAGTGCAGCGACCTCGGCGGCGTCCGGGGCGCCGGAGTGGGCGGCCCCCTCGTGCCCGCGGCTCGAGTGGGGCCCCGCGCTGGCCTCATGGATGAGCAAGTCACTCCCCCGAGCGAACTCAACCAGAGCCGGGTTGAAGCACGTATCACCACTGAACGTGATCGTCGGCCGGTGAGCCGCGGCGGGCGCCGGCGCCCCCGCCGTGACCTCCTCGATGCGGTAGTGGAGGCCAGGCACGTTGTGGCGCGCCGCCGATGTCTGCACCCGTAGCTCCCCCAGCTCAACCTGCGCCCCGGCGGGGAGGTCGACAACCTCGACCGGGCACGCGAGCTCGGGGTACCGGTCGATCTGCAGGAACTGCCAGGCATCGGCGACAACACGCCCCACTTCGCCTGCCGGCCCGTACACTGCCAACGCCGGCCGCTCCGTCTGCGACCGCCCCAGACCCACGTGGAAGAAGAGCGACACCAGGCCCATGTAGTGGTCGTGGTGACAGTGCGTCAAGAGCACCGCGTCGATGTCCAGGGGGTTGATCCCCGCGCTGACCAGGCGACCGGCAACGCTCCAGCCGGTGTCGATCAGCACGCGCTCGTTGAGGCAGAAGCAGGCGGTCTCGCGCCCGGCTTCCGGGGTGCACGAGGCGGCACCCAGTACGGTCAGTCTCATGCGACGAGCTCCCTTCCCGGGCACTGCCGGCGCGCCCCCGGGAGGTCGCGGCAGTGCCCCTCGCGAAAAGCACTAGAGACCCGGCCGGAAAGGCCACTTCCGGCCGGGTCTCTAGCGTCGAGATGGCTGTGAGTGGCTTCTGCGGGCCTCTGAGCGTAGCGGCGCGGCCTCAGAACGGCTTTTCGGCCGCTCTCCTTGATCCGTGCCCGACGCGGGTGCCCTGCTGCGACGGGGCAACGGCCAGGCGCCCTGTGTCCATGCGCTTTCCCCGCGCGCACCCCTCGGGCCTCCCTGTCGCCGCCAGCTCGCGCGCCCCTTGGCACGGTTGTCGTCCGCAGCCGGGACCGCTCTGCGGTCCCGGAGCGAAGGATCTGCTCGGCCGGGAAACGCGGGGCCGGCTCACCGGACCACTGCCGGCGGTGTGCACCCGTCGTCAACACCAGGAGGCTGTCTTCCCATGCGTACCCTCGCCCTGTCGCCGTGCGCGATTGCGCTCATCGCCCTGCTGGCGGGCCTGCCCCTCCCCACTTGCGCGCAGGATCGTGACAACGACGGCCTGCCCGACGAAGTCGAGACCAGCCTCGGCACCAATCCCGACCTGGACGAAGGTCTCCAGCTCGTGATCGATGACAAGCCGCGCGGGCGCGGTGACACGAGCATCGGCCGGGGCCCGAACGCGCCGGATATCGACAAGGTATCCTGCGCACATGTGGCCGGCGACCGCTACGTGTGGAAGGTCACGTTCGCCGCCCCCTACCCGGCGAGCGGCACCGTCTTCCACCTCTACACCGACCTCGATGACGACAAGACCACCGGCCGCCAGGACGCCGCCTGGGTGCGCGGGGTTGACGTCATGTACAGCTTCGTCGACGCCCGGAGCGACCCACGCATTTTGAACCCGGCGGTGCGGACAAGCCCCATCCTTCCGGTGCGCGCCCTCGTCCAGGGCGACGCCCTCTATGTGTGCGATGATGTGCGGATCAAGACCGTGGCGGGGAAGACGCACTTCCGGATGTACCTGCTCAGCCACATGAAGGAGCCTGTCGCGGACAGTGACACCACGGCGTGGGTGGATGCCGAGGTGGCGCTCCATCCTGAGCGCAAGCTCCCACCGGTCCCCTACCCGGTTCCGGAGAACTTCACCCGCCTCACGATGCCCAACTTCCCCCAGCTT
>CAZIWQ010000219.1:0-3696 GCA_964542355.1 uncultured Armatimonadia bacterium | reverse complement strand
ACCTGTGGCAGGACCCGCGCACCGTCCGCCTGGCGCCATCGGAGGCCACGGTCACGGGCTACACCCTGCTGATGAATGGCGACTTCGAGGGCCGCGGGCAGGGGGAGGAGACAGCCGCATGGCGCTCACCCGTGGCGGGCAGCTACCATGTGGGCCTGGTGCTGCGCGACCAGCCCGGGCGGGTGGAGGGGCTTGACCTGCTCGTCGGGGGGAAGAACGTGGGCACCGTCGTGGGGTACGCGTCCTCGGCGCGGGATGCGCTGTATTCCACCACCGCTCCCGTCACCCTCGCGGCGGGGCAGGAGCTGGTGCTGCGCACTGCGGCGAAGGGTGGGCCGCTGAGGTTCTGCAGCGTCTGCCTGCTGCCGACGCCGCCGACGGTGCCGCCGCTGACCGTGCAGAACCTCGCCGTGTGGCACATGCCCGATGAGCCGGGGCAGCGTGCGGGGAGGGTGATGGTTGCCTGGACGACGAACCGGCCGACGGATGGCAAGGTCGACTTCGCCTCCACGGCGGACCGGGCGCACGTGCCGTCCGGCACGCTCGAGGAAGGCCGTGGCAGTGTCAACAACCACGTGCTGGTTCTGCCCCCCCAACTGGGCGGGAAGCCGTATGAGCTGACGATCACCAGCCGGGAGCCGGCTCAGGAGGACTACGCGGCCCAGACTGCGACCGGACGCATCTCGCTCGCGGCGTCGCCTCCCGCGGGCGCGGCGGGGGCTCCCGCCGCCAGAGCGAAACGCATCCTCCTCACGGTCCATGAACCCACCAGCCAGTCCCGCGAGGCCTGGCCGGTGTCGTCGGGGGTGCCGCTGCCCGAGCGTCTCCTGGCCTCGCCGGCCGCGTGCCGTCTGCTCGACGACCGCGGCGCCGAGGTCCCGGCGCAGTTCCGGGCACTGGCGTGGTGGCCGAGCGGCACCAGCGTCAAGTGGCTGCTGGTGGACTTCCTCGCCACCACACGGGCCGCAACGGACAGCCGCTATGTGCTCGAATGCGGGGTCGCCCCCGCCCCGCCTCGCGACGACATCACGATCCAGGCTCGCGAGCTGTCACCGCCCCCGGGCGCCGCCACCGCGCCCGTTGTTGGCGCCGTCGCTCTGCCCCTCACCGTCAGCACCGGGGCACTGACACTGGAGCTCGCGGCCGGCGGGTTCGCCCCGTTCGGGCATGTCGCCTGCGGGGGATCCGCCATCGCGTCACCGGGCCCCGGGGAGGGCGGGTTCGAGCTCACCGCCGCCGATGGCACTATCTACTCCAGTGCCCTCGCCGCCCCTGACCAGGTGCTCATCGAGGAGCGCGGCCCAGTGCGTGCCACAGTCTGCGTCAAGGGCAAGCTCGTCAGCCGTGCGGGCAAGAGCCACATGCGCTACCTGTGCCGCATGTCGTTCTATGCCGGACAACCGTACGTGTGCACGCGGTTCTCGCTCGACAACGATGTGACCGAACCCTTGACGAGCACGGTCCGGTCACTGCAGGTGCGGGTCCCCGCCCAGCTCGGCGCGACACCCCTCACCTGTGGCGCCGACGGCGCTACCATCACTGTGAAGCCCGGTGAGCGGCTACTCCAGGATGAGGACAATCACTTCTCCGTGGGTGCCGCCGCCGGCAAGCGTGCTGAGGGTTGGGCGATGGGCACCGGCCAGCGGGCGCCGGCAGTGACGGTGCGCGACTTCTGGCAGTTGTACCCCAAGTCGCTCGGGGCCGATGCGGGTGGCCTGCTCATCGGGCTGCTGCCGCCACTGCCTGCGGAGCAGTATGCCGGCGCCAATGAGGACGACATCACCAAGCTCTACTACTGGGCCGACCGGGGTCGCTACAAGGTGCGCTGCGGCACCCGTCTCACCACCGAGTTCGCGGTCGACTACGCCCCCCCCACAGGCCCGGCGGCGGAAGCCGAGTACTCGCGTGCGGCGCTGTGGCAGCAACCGCTGCTCGCGACGTGCTCTGCGCAATGGTACTGCGACAGTGGCGCGTTCGGACCGATGATCCCGCGCGCCGCGGGCAAGTTCGAGGCCTACGAGAAGAAGCTGGACACCGCGTTCGCTCGCTTTCTCGAGGGGCAGGAGAAAGCGCGCGAGTACGGCTTCATGAACTACGGAGATTGGTTCGGGGAGCGGCGCTGGAACTGGGGCAACAGCGAGTACGACACCCAGTGGGCCCTGGCCGCCAACTTCGCTCGCACCGGCAATCGCGCCATGCTGTCGCGGGCACTGGCGACCGAGTGGCACAGTGCTGATATCGACGTCACGCACTACTGGCCCAACCCGAGCCTGGTCGGCTCGGTCTACGAGCACAGCATCGGCCACACCGGCGGCTTCTTGCCCGACAACTGGAAGGACATGGGGGTCTGGTTCAATCGCGGCGCCCGCGACACGGGTCACACCTACGCGCAGGGGCACTTCTACTGCTATGCCTTGAGTGGCGAGCCGAGGTACCTTGAGTCGGCGCGCGCCATCGCCGACTGGCTGGCGACAGGCACTACGGACTTCCGCTTCTACTGCGAGCGCAACGCCGGGTGGCCCCTCATCAGCCTGGTCGGGGCCTACAGTGTGGAGGGGAACCCGTTCTACCTCAACGGGGCACGGCTGATGGCCGATGCAGCGATGTGGACACTCCCGCCGGGGCGCGACGGCTGGGGGCACTTCATCGACAGCAGTGAGTGCAAGCACACCCCGGGCTGCTGGGGCTGCAAGACGTTCATGACCGGGGTACTGCTGCATGGTCTGAAGCTGTACGACCTGGTGCAGCCACGTGATGACATCAAGGCCATCTTCCGCCGCAACTGCGACTTCCTGTGGCGCACGACCTACATCCCCGCCGACAACGGGTTCATCTACTCGGAGTGCAAGTCGTTCAACACCAAGGGCGGTGCGTGGACGGTGAGCCTGGTCGGGGATGGGCTGGCGTATGGGTGTCTGCTGAACCCGGCCCACGCGCATCAGGCTGAGCTGCTGCGCGCCACGGCCGGCTTCATGGGTGGCGGCATCAGCGACTTTGGGAAAGGGTTCACGCAGGGGACGTGTTTCATGCCGGCCATGCTCCACGACCTGGACGCGCTGGGCCTGAGCAAGATCCCGGACCCACCCGCCGCGGCCGGACGGGACCGGACTGAGCTGCGCGAGCACATCACACTCGTCGCGGGCGAGCACCGAGCCGTGCGGCCGGTAGTGCACAATGCCGGCAGCCGGCCGCTGCGGTGCGAGATCTCGTTCCCGCTGGCACACCCCACCTGGTACCGTCTGCCGGGCGCGGCCGTCGCCTGGGTGGCTCCGCCAGGGCTCTCCCCCGGGCCCCGCATCGACGTGCAGCCACCGGCCTCGCTGCCACCCGACAGCTCGCAAGGCCTGGCGGTGCGCCTCCGCTACGGTGACGCGTCGAAGGCCCTCCGCCTCCGCACCACGGTTGTCGCGCCCGCTGCGCTCGGAGACACGATCGGCTGGGTCAGCGGCGAGGAGGACCCGTTGAGGCTGGCCGCGGAAGCATGCGGGGCCAAACCTATGCGGATCGCCAACGTCACAGAGGAGGACTTGTCTGCCTACCGGACGATCTTTCTCGGCGCCGAGGCCTTCAACAGGGACTTCGCTCAGCTCTCTCGCGCCACGGACAAGCTGGCGCGATGGGTTGCCTCCGGCGGCCGCCTGGTCGTGCGGGGCCAGCGCTCGCTGTTCTGCATCGGGGGAGCGTGAGGTGGGCGGC
>CAZIWQ010000218.1:0-8726 GCA_964542355.1 uncultured Armatimonadia bacterium | reverse complement strand
GCCGGGACGGCGGCGCGGACGCAGAGAGAAGAGGAGGGAGGAGGTGGGTAGGGCCACCCTGCCCCCCGGCAGACGCCGGGGGCTGGGAGGCGGCTACGCCGCCATTCGTCCTTCGGACGACGGCAGGCCCCCTCGGGCGCTGAGGGGACATGGCCGCCGGCCGTTGCCGTCCGCCGGGCGCGTCCCGCACGTGTGGGATCGCGCGCCGGCCGTTGGCTGTTCCGCCCCCGCTGGGGGAACGACAGCACGGCGGGGCCTGAGCCCGGTGCTCCCACGCATCCGATGGCGCCCCTCGCGCGGGTCACGCCCGAGTGGCACACGATTCCGGCGCTACGCCAGTGGGCGGCGACAGGCGGGTGCTCCCACGCATCCGATGGCGCCCCTCGCGCCGGTCACGCCCGAGTGGCACACGATTCCGGCGCTACGCCAGTAGCTAGCGCTCCTCGAACGAGGGGAAGCCGCGGGGGAGGAAGTGCCGCGAGAAGCTGTCGCGTGCGAAGCGGTCGGTCATCCCCGCGATGTAGTCACACACCAGACGGGCCCGCACCTGCCGGTCGGCCGGCACCAGGTGGACCGCCTCATGGAGCGCGGCGTCGGATCGCATGTACAACTCGAACAGGCTGTGCACGATCCCCTTAACCTTCTCCGCCTCCTCCAGCAACTGATCCGAGAGATAGACCTGGTCGTAGAGGAAGTCCTTGAGCGCATCGGTGGCCGCGCGCACCTCATCGCCCATGGCTAGTTGGGGGGCGTCGAGGCTGTGCATGACGACATCCTCCACCATTCGCCCGACGCGCGCGCTGTGGTGGCGTCCCAGCACATTGAGCAGGTCCTCCGGGACGTCCTCGAGCCGCACAATCCCCAGCCGCAGGCAGTCATCGATGTCGTGGTTGACATAGGCGATGCGATCGGCGAGACGCACGACCATCGCTTCGAGCGAGGCGCCGGCGGGGCGGACGAAGGTGTCGCTGAGGTCGGCGCGCCCCTTACTGTGCAGCAGAATGCCCTCCCGCGTCTCCGCCGTCAGGTTCAGCCCCGAGCCATCGCGTTCCAGCTCATCGACGACGCGCAAGCTGTGCTCGGTGTGGCTGAAGTGGGCGGCCGGGTCATGCCTGCGGTAGGCCTCGTCGAGGGCCTGCTCGCCGGCGTGACCGAATGGTGTGTGCCCGACGTCATGGGCGAGGGCGATGGCCTCGGCGAGATCGTCGTTGAGGCGGAGGGCCTTGGCGATGGTCCGGGCGATCTGCGACACTTCGAGGGTATGGCTCAGGCGGGTGCGCAGGTGGTCGGAGGCCGGCGAGAAGAACACCTGCGTCTTGTACGCCAGGCGGCGAAACGCCCGGCACAGGTGGATGATGCGATCACGATCGCGCTGGAACACGGTGCGCACGGGACAGGGGGACTGGGGGTAACGCCGCCCGCGTGACTGGGAGCTCAGCGCCGCGTGGGGGCTCAGGTGCTCCTGCTCCGCCTGCTCAATGCGCTCACGGATGGTCATGGCGGTGGGCGGTCACTCTCCCTCGCGCACGATCTGGACGAAGTCGGCCACCTGCAGGAAGAGCCGGTCGATCGTGGCCAGCAGGGCGAGGCGATTGTGGCGGAGCGGCACCTCATCAACCATCACCATCACCTGTGCGAAGAACTCGTGGATGGGCTGTGCCAGGCCGGCGAGGGCGTCGCACGCCGCGGCGTAGTCGGCAGGTGCGGAGCCGAGTGCCTGCGCGACGGCCTCTTGCGTCCGGGCCGCCAGGTCCCACAGCTTCCCCTCCCACTCCTCGGCAAACAGGCTGCGGTCGACGCGCAGGCCGGCGGGCAGCGCCTCCGGGCGTGTGATGCGCGCCGGGCGCTCCGCGGCGGTGACCAGCTCGTCGAACAGTTGCGGCCGGCTGCCGCGCAGGGCATGGACGAACTGCGTGCGCTCGACGACCTCCACGACATCCGACCAGGGGGTCGCCAGGACGGCGCGAGAGACGTCATAGGTAACCCCGGCGCGCGTCAACACCGCGTCCACGCGCTGGGCGAAGAATGCCATCAGGGCTTCGGCGGCGGCCGGCGGGTCGAGGAGGCGGGCGGCGTGCTTGGCGTTGTCGAGCTCAGGCGCGGGGAGGGCCGCCAGCGCCGCGCCCACGACGGCTGCCAGATCCAGGCGCAGCTTGCGGGCGAGGATGATCTCCACCGCTCCCTGGGCCTGGCGCCGCAGGGCGAAGGGGTCGGCCGATCCTGTGGGGATGGCTCCGAGCCGGAAGCAGGCGGCGAGATTGTCCAGCCTGTCAGCCAGACTCACGAGCGCACCGGCCTCGGTCGCGGGAAGCGCATCGGCGCTGCCGCGAGGCCGGTACTGCTCGGCAATCGCGGCGGCGACGGCCTCCGGCTCGCCCAGGCGGCGGGCGTACTCGCCGCCCACCACGCCCTGGAGCTCGCCGAGCTTGCTGTCCCCGACCATCAGGGTCACCAGGTCGGCTTTGCTCAGGTGAGCGGCCCGGGCCGCGGTCGGGGCCGTATCCGCCGCCAGCCCCGGGATTGCCCCACACAGCCGCGCCACGAGGGTCTCGAGCCGGTCTGTCTTGTCGGCGAGGGTGCCGAGCCCTTCCATGAAGGTCACGCGTCCCAGGGCGGCGACTCGCGCCTCGAGCGGGACCTTCAGATCCTCGGTGAGGTAGAACTCCGCGTCGGCGAGGCGTGGGACGATGACCTTCTCGTTCCCGCGGCGGATAGTCGGCAGCCCCTCCGCGTTGCCGTTGCGGACGGCGATGAAGTAGGGCATCAGGTGGCCGGCGCCGTCTTCCACCGGGAAGTAGCGCTGATGGCCCTGCATGACGGTAACGATCGCAGCCTCGGGGAGCGCCTGGTACTTGGCGTCGAAGTGCCCCCACAGGCACGTCGGCCACTCCAGCAGGAATCCGACCTCGGTCAGGAGCTCCTCATCGATGCGGGGCCTGCCGCCGACTTCGGCGGCGGCGGCGATGGCGGCGGTGCGAATCGCCTCCCGCCGCTCCTCGTGATCGGCCATGACGCAGTTCTCCCGCAGCAGGTCGACATAACCGGCGGCGTCTGTCAGCGGCACCTGTGCAGATCCCAGGAAGCGGTGACCCCGGGTCCGGTTGCCGGCCGTCACCTCGGCCACCGTCAGGTCCAGCACCGTGGAGCCGAGGAGTGCGACCAGCCAGCGGATGGGGCGTGCGAACCGCAGCTCGAGATCGCCCCAGCGCATCGTCTTGGGGAAGGTGAGACCGAGGGTGGCCTGCGACAGCAGGGCGGGGAGCAGTGTGGCGGCGGCCTGGCCCGGCTCGCTCACCCGGACGAACACCCACCTCCCCTTGTCGGTCTCCATGACCCGGAGGTCCTCGACCGCGACGCCACGTGTGCGTGCGAAGCCGACGGCGGCCGGTGTGGGCTTGCCGGCGGCGTCGAACGCACGGTCCGCCGGCGGGCCCTTGTACTCCTGCTCGCTGTCCGGCTGGCGATCGGAGATGTCGCGCACGATGACCGCCAGTCGGCGCGGAGTGCCATACGTGGTGATCTCGCCGCATTCGAGCCGGAGGTTGGCGAGGCCCTCGCGGAGTACGCTCGCCAACTGGTCGAGGGCGGGCAGCACGAAGCTGGCAGGGATTTCCTCGACACCAATCTCGTAGAGTAGGTCGCTCGGCATGGACTGGGCCTTTCTGGACGAGTTACACGACCGACGCGCCGGCGGGTGCCGCCGCGGTCTTCAGCAGCGGGAAGCCGAGCTCGGCGCGCCGATCGACATAGGCCTTGGCAATACGGCCGGCAAGGCGGCGGATGCGCAGGATCATCCCCGGGCGTTCGGTGATGCTCACCGCGCCACGAGCGTCGAGGAGGTTGAAAGTGTGTGAGCACTTGAGCACATAGTCATACGCCGGCAGGGGGAGGCCGGCATCCATCTGTGCGAAGGCCTCTTTCTCATACAGCTCAAACAGCGTCCAGAGCATGGCGACGTCGGCCGTCTCGAAGTTGTAGCGGGAGAACTCGAGCTCCTCCTCGAAGCGCAGCTCGCCATAGCTGACCGTGTCCGACCACATCAGGCGGCGGTAGTCATCGACATCCTGCAGGTACATGGCGAGGCGCTCGGGGCCGTAGGTCAGCTCCGCCGTCACCGGCTTGCACTGGAGGCCACCCACCTGCTGGAAGTAGGTGAACTGGGTGATCTCCATGCCGTCGAGCCAGACCTCCCACCCGACGCCGGAGGCCCCCAGGTTGGGGGACTCCCAGTCGTCCTCGACGAAGCGCACGTCGTGCACGCGCATGTCGACGCCGAGCGCCTCGAGACTGGCCAGATAGCGCTCCTGGATGTCGGGCGGCGAAGGCTTCATGACGACCTGGAACTGGTAGTAGCGCTGGAAGCGATTGGGGTTCTCGCCGTAGCGCCCGTCGGTGGGTCGGCGGGAGGGCTGGACGTATGCGGCATTCCACGGCTCGGGTCCGAGGGAGCGCAGGAAGGTGTCGCCGGACATCGTGCCGGCCCCCATCTCCAATTCATACGGCTGCACGATGGTACAGCCCTGTGCGGCCCAGAACTCGCTGAGGGTACTTAGCAGCATCTGGAAGGTCATCTGAGAGCCGGTCCTCCCGTTCCACGTCGCGTCGTCGCTGCGGCACAAGAACACGCCCCGGCGCGGACGCCGGGACTGGCCGTAAGTGTACCAGCCGCAGAGGAGGGCGTCAACGCGCTCGGAGCCGCGGTTGACGACAACCGCGGGATCGTGCACAATCGGGTTCACCATGGCGACCTCGACGAAGCCGCTGCCGCCCACCGCCCCCGACACCTACGAACGCGAGCTGCTGGAGCACGGTTTCGAGCGGATTGCGGGCATTGACGAGGCCGGGCGTGGCTGCATCGCGGGCCCGGTCGTCGCCGCGGCAGTGGTCATGCGGCTGCGCCGCCGCTCGCGCATCGCGCATGTTACCGACTCCAAGCTCCTGACGCCGCTGCAGCGCGAGGCGTTGGCCGCGAAGATCCGGCAGGGGGCAGTGCAGTGGGGGATTGGCGTGGTGTCTGCGGCGCTCATTGATTGCACTGACATCCTGCGCGCCACTCACGTCGCAATGCGTCTTGCCCTCGACGAGCTCGGCGGCGATGACAGCGTGGACTTCGCCCTCGTCGACGGGAACTCGGTACCTGATCTGTACGCTACCTCCCAGGCGATCGTGGGAGGTGACCGCGAGTGCTACTCGATCGCGGCGGCCTCGATCCTGGCCAAAGTCTACCGTGACCGGGTGATGGGGCACCTGGACCTGCTGTACCCTGGCTACGGTTTCGCCCGGCACAAGGGCTACCTCACGGCGTCGCACCGCGAGGCCGTGATGCGGTTGGGCCCCAGCCCGATCCATCGGATGAGCTTCGAGCCGCTGAAGTCGTTGTCGCAGGGGCGCCTCGAGCTGTGACCTCGGCCTCGGGGTCCGGCCGACGAGGCCACATCCGGCCGCTCTGCCAGCGACCGGGGACAGGTGTCGGGGCCGGGCGGTGATGGTATACTGAGACTGTCGGTGGAAGGAGGGGACCTCCGCTGCACTCGCGACGGGGCTTCACGCTCATCGAGCTGTTGGTCGTGATCGCGATCATCGCGGTACTGGCCGCCATCCTGTTCCCGGTGTTCGCCCGGGCGCGGGAGAAGGCGCGGGCCACGACGTGCATCTCCAACCTCAAGCAACTGGGCCTGGCGATCGGCATGTACTGCCAGGACTATGACGGCAAGTTCCCCTGGGGGGTGGACCCGGCCGACCGCTATTGCCCCCAGATCTGGAACGGTTTCCCGGCGTGGCAGGCACTCATCGCCACCATGCCGTTTCTCCATGAGCTGCTGGATCCGTACGTCAAGAGCCGGCAGGTGTGGCACTGTCCCTCCGACGGGGGCTATACCGAGCTGGAGGACGCGGCGATCCCCCTCAACGCGCTCCCCACCTCGTACGAGGCCTTCGGCACCAGCTACATGTGGCGGACGGAGATCGCCTTCCAGCAGGCGATGCCGGAGTCGCTGCATGACCCCGTGTGGACGAATGTGCTCTTTGACGGGCACGGGAAGTGGCACGGGGGGAGCGGCTACATGGAGCGGCGCTGGGACATGCTGTTTGGGGATTTCCATGTGAAGAGCGTGGACCGCGCGACCTTCGACAAGGCCTGGGATACCCCGATCCGCTGACGCGTTGAGCCCGGCAACACCCCGGAGCGCTGGCCGCAACGGCTGCCTCGGGTCGCTCCCCCGCATCGCCCTCCGTTCGCCACCAGAGACGCGGCCGGCAGCGGCTTCTCCGGCCGGGTCGCTCGGCCACTGTCTGCCCGCGGCGGGTGGCCGGCGCGCGACGCACACTGGGTGTGGGCCGGGAGGTCACCGTGGGCGCCCCGGGAAGGTACTCCCGGGCAGACTGTCGTGCCGCGGCAGCCCCGCACGTGGCCAACCATCAGGGAGGATTACCACCATGTCAGAGTGCATTCCGCTGCTCAGGACCCTCGCGGACGCGCGAGGGGTGTCCGGCTTCGAGACCGAGATCGTCCGGATCGTGCGGGCGGAGCTGGCGAGCATCTGTGAGATCTCGACCGACAACCTGGGGAGCGTGATCTGCCGGCTGCGGTCGTCCGGCCCGGGGCCCAAGGTTGCCCTGGCCGGCCACCTCGACGAGATCGGCTTCATGGTCAAGCTCGTCACCAAAGAGGGGTTCGTGAAGTTCCAGGCCGTCGGTGGCTGGTGGGACCAGGTCTTGCTGGGACAGCGCGTGCTCATCGAGACGCGGAAGGGAGTCGTCGCGGGTGTCATCGGCTCCAAGCCACCGCACCTGTTGCCGGCGGACAAGCGCGGGGATGTCGTCAAGCTCAGCGAGATGTTCATCGACGTCGGGGCGTCCACCAGGGAGCAGGTCGAGGACCTGGGAGTACGCCCCGGCGACCCGGTCGTGCCGGACAGCGGGTTCGTGGCCCTCGCCCCGGAGGGCCGGCTGCTGGGCAAGGCGTGGGACGACCGCGCCGGAGTGGCGCTGTTCGTGCACGCCCTCCAACGGCTCACCGGCCAGCCACTGCCCTGTGAGCTGTATGGGATCGGGACCGCGCAGGAGGAGGTCGGCCTGCGCGGCGCCACCACCGCCGCGTACGCCACTGCCCCCGACGTGGCGCTCATCATGGAGACGGCGATCTGCGGCGATGTCCCCGGCATCACGGAGGACGAGTCTGCCGTGAAGCTCGGGGGAGGGCCGGCCATCTACGTCATGGACGGCTCCATGATTGCGCAGCCCCGGCTGCGGGACCTGGTCATCGAGGTGTGTGAGGCCCGCGAGCTCCCCTACCAGTTCTCCCTCCTGCCCGGCGGAGGCACCGATGGTGGCAAGTTCCACCTCAGTGCCCGTGGCGTGCCCAGCATCGTGCTGGGGGTGCCCACGCGCCATATCCACAGCCATGCCGGGATCATCGATGTGAAGGACTACGAGCAGACGCTGGAGCTCGTCTGCGCGCTGGCCCAGCGACTGGACGAAGACACCGTGGCCCGCATTCGCGGGGCGGTGTGAGCGACAGACGCAGCTCGAGACCCGTGCTGCCGGAGGTTGCCATGTCACCGCTCAAGCTCTGTGTCGGCGTCGCACTGCTCACGCTCGCCTCGGTGGGTGCCGCCCGCGACGTGTCCGGCATCGACCCGCCGTTCCCGCGTATCGCGAACTGCTACGGGGCGGGACTGAGCGGGAGCTGGGAGCAGGGGGCCGCGTACTGGTCGAAACTGGACCTGTTCATCGGCGGCTGCTATGACCTGCACTATGACTGGGACAACCCGCGCTGGGCGAGGGTCATCCCGTTGGTGGAGCACAACATCGCCCGCCTGCGCCAGGTGAACCCCACCGCGCTGGTCTTGCCGTACGTGGACGTCATCGAGGGGATGCCTGACTCCCCGCTGCCCACGCACTGGTGGCTGCTCGATGACAAGGGGGAGCGGGTCAGTACGTGGCCCGGGATGGACCGGATCCGGGTCGACCTGCCCGAAGTGCTCCAGTACAACCTGGACCGGACGCGCGAGGATGTGTTCGGGCGGGAGATGTTCGATGGCGTGTTCTACGACTGCTGGAGCCCGGACAGCTTCCTGTGCCCGAAGACGGCGCAGTTGCGCGACGGCAAAGCGGTCGTGATGCTCAATGCCTGGAACCTGCCGCGCAGCGGCCTCGAGAGTCTCAACGGGTGCCTCGCCGAGGATGAGATCAACCGCATCATCGAGGGCAAGGTGGACTTCGAGGACTTCATCGCCCGCTACCTGCGATGGAGCTCCGCGAGCCGCAAGCCCGTCGTGACGACCCTGGTGTGCTACCCACGCGGGATCACCACCGATCCGTGGGTCCTGACGAAGATGTCGGCGGCGGAGCGGAAGGCCGAGAAGGAGCGGGCCCGTGCGGCCGACGAGCAGACGATGCGCTTTGGCCTGACCACCACCCTGATGGGGGACGGCTACTTCGCGTTTGACGGGCTGGGGCGCGGAGACTGGTGGTGGTACAAGGAGTACGATGCCCCGCTCCGCTACCCGACCGGCCCTGCCCGCCGCAGTGCGGATGGGACGTGGCTGCGCGAGTACGAGGGCGGCACCGTTGTCGTCAACGGGACGGGCTATGACACACTCGTGCAGCTCCCCGGCAAGTGCCGCGACGCAAGCACCGGACGTGTTGGCACGCGGTTCATGCTGCCGATGCTCGATGGCCGCATCTTCCTGCCGACGACGGAGCCGGAGACGACCGCTCCCGAC
>CAZIWQ010000217.1:0-8738 GCA_964542355.1 uncultured Armatimonadia bacterium | reverse complement strand
GTCTGGGCTCAGGATGACAGGCAAGCGGAACGGCGCATAAAACAGCGGCGTCGTCTCGCTCGACAGACCCCGCCGACCGGGCCTCCGTACCAGAAGCAGGAGTTGACGCCAGTCCGTGGACGATCATCCGACCGGAAGTCACCAGTCGACAACCCACTATGATGACCTGCGCATCGCCCTGTCACACTGGCGCAAGCGCACGATCGGCCTGCTGTGGCTCACCTACGCCAGCTTCTACCTGTGTCGCGTGAACCTCGCGGCGGCCCAGAAGGTCCTCGCCGCCGACCGGGGGATGGCGAAAGAGCAGCTCGGGTTCATCCTGGCAGCGATGAAGGTCTGCTACGCTGGCGGGCAGTTCCTCAACGGCGTGCTCGCCGACCGCTTCGGCCCGCGGCTCTTCGTCATGTTCGGGCTGGCCGGCTCGGCTGTCATCAACCTCGTGTTCGCGCACCTTGATTCCTACCGGGCGATGGCGCTCGCATGGGCGCTCAACGGCTACTGTCAGGCGTGCGGGTGGACGCCGGTCGTGCGCACGATTGCGAACTGGTTCCCCCCGCGGCTGCGCGATGCCGCCTCGGGCATCATCGGCCCCTCCTACATCCTCGGCGGCGGGCTCAGTTGGCTCTTGGCGGGGGCACTCACCGAGCGCTACGGATGGCGCTACGCCTTCTGGACTCCGGCCTGGGTGTGCCTGGGGGTCATGGTGGTGTTCTCCCTGCTGATCAAGGTGCGACCGGAGGATGCGGGCTTCGGGGGCATTGAGGCCGAGCCGCAGTTGGCGGAGCCCGCGTCCGCCGCTCCCTCATACGCCTCCGCCCTGTGCAACCCACGTCTGTGGGCACTCGGGCTGGCGAATCTGGCCTTGATCTTCGGCTACCACGGCCTGCTCGACTGGACCCCTCACTTCCTGGCGGAGACCGATCACTCCAATGCCGCGATGGCGGCCCGCCAGGCCTTCCTGATGCCACTGGGAGGGACCGCCGGCTGCCTCGGGATCACCGTGCTCGCGCGCCGGCGGGCCACCCGCCTGGGGCGGGCCGCGGTGATCGTCCCGCTGCTCATGCTGGCTGTCCTGACCTATGCCTTCCCGGCAATCGTGACACAGGCTCCCGGGTCGGTCCCGGCCTGCCTGTTCGTGCTGGGCGTGCTCTCCGCCGCCCCCGCCTCGCTGATTGCGGTGGCGATGTCCGCCAACATCGGTACCGCCCGTGCGGCCGGGGCCGCGGCGGGCCTGGTGGATGCGATGGGATACGTGGGGTCGGCCACCTCCGGCTGGGCCTCGGGCAGGATCATGGACCGCGTCACCCGCACGCAGGGCGCCGCGGCCGGGTGGCGCGCTGTCTGGCACACCTGGCCTCTGGGGATGCTTGTCGCAGCCGTGCTTGTCGCCGTGGCGGCGCCCCCGCGCCGCTGTCAGCCGGAGCGGGAGGCACGCTGACCGCCCGTGCGGGAGGACGGCGGCTACCGCGGGGCGAACAGAACACCAGTCCTACTGACCGGGAGGCGGACCCGCCATGGCCGGGAGCGTGTTCTTCTATGATGATGCCGACGTGGCCGCGAGGCACAACCTGCACCTCGCGCCGGGGCCGGTGGACAAGCTCGGGCCCGCCGCGATGCCACCGCGGGACAGCGACCTGGAGCGGGCGTCATGCTTCGCCGGCGCCGTGGTGCCACTTCCCGGCGGCGGCTATCGCCTGTACTACTCACTCAACCAGTCGGAGCCGGTGAAGGTCTACCGACTGGCACTGGCCGAGTCTGAAGACGGACTGTCATGGACCAAGCCCAACCTCGGCCAGATGGCCTACCAGGGTGCAGACACCAACTGGCTGTGGCCGGAGGGGATGCCGGAAGGGTCCAATATCACCCAACCGCAGGTCGTCCGCGTCGCGGACGGCGAGTGGTTCATGTGGTTCTGGTGGCATGGGCATGAGGTCGGGCGGATGCCCTACGTGCTGGCGACGAGTCCTGACGGCATCC
The DNA here is from genome assembly GCA_964542355.1 of uncultured Armatimonadia bacterium. Lineage (GTDB taxonomy): Bacteria > Armatimonadota > Zipacnadia > Zipacnadales > JABUFB01 > CAZIWQ01. The sequence continues at coordinate 6,761 of CAZIWQ010000217.1, read as the reverse complement.
GCTGGCGCGTCGTGGACCTCGACATGCCCCACATCATGCACCCGGCAGACCGGGAGCTGGGTCAGAACGCCTGGGTGGTCGGCCTGACCGCGGCCAACCCCGACGATCGGTTTGCGGCTCAGCGCACCATGGCGTGGATGGACGCCAAGCGCCTGCGGAGCAATGACGCCACCTACGTGTACTACAATGAGGACGCGCGGCGGTTCGAGATGTACTCGGTGTGGCTGTTGCCCGTGGACGTAGGCACCGGGCGCGTCACCCCGCATGACAACGCGCCGCCGGTGCTGCGGACCATTCACCGGCGCGAGAGCACCGATGCGATCCATTGGTCGGACCCTGAGATGCTCATCCTCGCGGATGAGCACGACCCGCTCCACCAGCAGTTCTACTACCTGGCGGTGCAGCCCGCCGACGGCTGGAGTCTCGGGTTCCTCGGCAACTACCGCTGCTGGGAACAGACGATGGACCTGGAGCTCTGCTTCAGCCGCGATACGCACCACTGGAGTCGGCCGCTGCGCGGTGGCTGGGTGCCCCGGGGCAGCGTCGCTGACATCGACTACATGTCTGCCTATGCTACCAACCGGCTGATCGACCTCGGCGATGACTGGCTGCTCCTCTATCAGGGCGGCAACACCAGGCATAATCGCCAGTTCCCTGAGGGTGTCAGCCAGAGGAAGCAGGCGATCATGGCGGCCCGGGTCCCGAAGGGCCGCTTCGCCGGTTTGCGTGCCACCGAGCGCATGGTGGGAAGCCTGACACTGAAGCCCTTCAACCAGCGCGCAGCCGCCATCGCCGTCGACGCCGATGTGACGGGGCGGCTCCAGGCCGAGCTGCGCGACCCCTACGGGATGCCGTTGCCCGGCTATGCACTCAACAGTTGCGTCCCGGTCACGGGTGACGTCCGGGGGCATGTGCTGCGGTGGGAAGGTGGCCGGACGAGTGCGGACTACCAGTATGACACTGTCTCCCTCCGCATCGAGGTCGAAGACGGGATCCTCTACTCCGTGGAGATCTGACCGCCGCGGCCGGAAGTGGCCCCTGTGGCCGCGTCTCTCTCCGCAGGAAGCGGGGCCGTGAACAACAATGCTCGATCCGGGTGGTAGGACCCGCGTCAACGGGGCGATGATCGTCGCCGGACTGCGTGCGCTTGGCATCCAGCCGGGCGACCTCCTGCAGGTTCACAGCTCGCTCAAGTCGCTCGGGTATGTGGAAGGCGGAGCGGAGACGGTCGTGGATGCCTTGGTGGAGGCCGTCAGCCCCGGCGGCACTGTGATGGTACCCACCTTCAACCACGGCATCGCCGATGTCTTCGACGTCAAGACCACGCCCTCCGTGAACGGAGCCATCACCGAGGCGCTCCGGCAGCGTCCCGCGGCGCGGCGCAGTGTGCACCCCACCCACCCCTATGCGGCGATCGGCCCGCTGGCAGAAGAGCTGACCGGCGAGCACCTCGACCTGTTGACCTTCGACGTCCGCTCCCCGTTGGGCAAGCTGGCGGAGTGGGGAGGGCTCGTGCTGCTGCTGGGAGTGGGCATGGACCGCAACACCGCCGCGCACGTGGGGGAGACGATGGCGCGCGTGCCGTGCCTGGGCTATCGCGAGTTCCCGCGCAAGGTCCTCGCCCCCGATGGCTCGATCCAGCAGGCGTGGAGCGTCTTGTGGCGCCACGGTCCGTGCCTGCTCGAGTGGGAGCCGCTCGAACGGGAGATGCGCGCACAGGGCATGATCCGCGATGGCATGGTCGGGGAGGCCCCCGCGCATCTGATGAAGGCGCGTGATGTGGTCCAGACCACCTATGGGCTGACGAAGGAGTTCTGCCCCCGGTGTGAGACCCGCCCCAACCGCCCTCCGGGATAGGCGAGGACACAGCCGCCCGGCGCCGGGGCCGCCCGCGCCGCGAAAGGACGACCATGCGACCACCTCTGTTGCTCACCATCGCTATCGCCTGTGCCGGGGGGGGCGCGGCGTACGCCGCGGACGCCGTCACTTTCGACTTCGGGCGCGCACCGGATGTCCCGTGGCTGCAGTCCGACGGTGATGTGACGGTCGACAATGGGGTGCTGCGCACCGCCCCCCGCGCCGGTTGGCAGCGCAGCGGGCTCTTTGTCGGCCCGCTCCCCGTCGCCCCGGCCCCCTGGCTCATCGAGTTCGACGTCCGCCCGCTGGCATACGGGCAACAATGCCAGGAGTTCGTCTCCCAGGCCCCCTCCACCCACTGGTACATGGTCTACGTCAACAAGGCCGGCCAGCTCAACCTCCACACCAAGGGCGCCGATGGGTGGCAGGCGCGGGCGAGCTCGCCCCAGCGGCTGGAGCTCAACACCTGGTACCACGTGGCAGTCAGCCTGAGCGCCAGGAGCATACGGTACTCGGTGGCACGCAAGGAGGACGGCAAGGCAATCTGGGATAGTGGCGAGGTGGCGATGGAGGACCTGGGGCGTGAGACCGTCTTTGGCCTGGTCGACGAAGCCCCCGACACGGTCGGGAAGACGGAGTGGGACAACCTGCGAGTGTCGACGCCGGACGCGGCGCTGGCGGAGAAGATGGCCGCCCGGGCCAGGGAGCTGGCGGCCGAGCGGGAGGAGGAGCAGCGCCGCCAGGAGGTCGCCGCCCGGCTCCGCGAAGCCGGCGTCGCCCTCATCCCCGCTCCCCAGCAGGTGGAGTTGGGGACCGGGAAGTTCACCGTCAGCGGCCGCACCGTCATCATCCCCGACCCGAACGCGGCCGGGGCCGCGGCCGACGCAGAGACCGTGCAGAGCGTGCTCCGGGAGCGGATGGGGGTCACCCCCGCGATCGGCACCGATGGTCCCGGCAACGCAATCGTGCTCACGCGCCGCGCCCCGGACGCGACCGTGCCCTGGAAGAGCGCGCAGGGCTACCGGCTGGCGGTGCTCCCCTCCGGCATCGAGCTCGTGGCGTCCTCGCCGGAGGGGTTCTTCTATGCCGCCCAGACTCTGTGCCAGCTCGCCGACGAGCGCCATGGTGTGCTCGCGTGTCGCATCACCGACTGGCCCGCCATCGAGCAGCGCCTGGTGATGATCGCCCTCAGCCAGGGCGCGTGGCAGGTCATCGATGTCGAGTACTGGAAGCGCATGATCCGCGAGTTGGCGGCGGTCAAGATCAACTACCTCATGGCCTACGACGATGGTGGCACCTTCGACTTCGCGAAGTACCCCTTCCTCGCGATGAAGGGCCGGGATGGCTTCAGCATTGAGAAGGGCAGGCTCCTGAGTGAGTACGCCCGGCAGCACTTCATCCGGATCGTGCCCCAGCAGCAGACGCTGGGCCATTCGGGCAACATCCTGCGTCACGAACAACTCAAAGACGTAACCGAGAGCGGGGGTGTATACTGCTCCTCCAGCCCACGAACGTTCCAGTTCCTCGGCGACCTGTTCGATGATCCAGGCGTTCCCGGATGCGGACTACATTCATGTCGGCGGCGACGAGTTCGCCCACGGGTTCGCCAAGTGCCCACAGTGCAAGGCGCGTGCCGACGCCATCGGCAAGCCGGGCCTGTATGCCGAGCACATGATGAAGGTGCGGGAGCTGCTGGCCGCCCGCAACCGGAAGATGATGATCTGGTGGCACGAGGAAGGCTACACCGACCAGGCCGCCGACCGCCTGGCCAAGGACATCGTGGTCTTTGACTGGCACTATGGCAACCAGGCGAGCTACCCGACCCTCGAGAAGCTGCAGACTGAGGGCTTCAGCCAGACATGGGCGACGCCGGCCGTCACGCGCTACTATGACGGCCGCAACGACTGGGACAACACCTTCGGGAACATCCGGGGCTTCCTGCGGGCCGGCGCCCGCCGCCAGGTTCCGGGGGAGTGCACGTGCACCTGGGTCCACGGCATCTGGGGGGGCCGGAACCTGTTCGAGCTGAACCTCTACGGCGTGGTGTTCAGCGCGGACTGCGCGTGGAACCCGCTGGCCGCCGCCGATGCCGCCTACCGCTGGAAGTTCGGGCGTCACTGGTTCGGCCTGCGCGGCGCGGATGTCGAGCAGCAGGTCGAGCAGGCAATCCATCGTCCGTTCGGCACCGCCCGCGAGCAGAAGTTCTGGGCCAACAACCGGGTGCTGGAGGAGATGCTGGCCGCCCCGCTCGCGAAGACCGCTGAGGAGATCGGCAAACGGCCGCAGATTGTCGAGGAAGCGAAGGAGCTCGAACGGCTGTGCACCCGGGCGACGGCGATCCTCGCCCGCTGGCAAGCGGCCGCGACGCGCAACAAGACGAGCGCCGAGTTCTACGCCCATGATGTGCACATCCATGCGACGCTCGCTCGCCGCATTCTGATTGTCAACGATCTCGTGGCGGCGTACGAGCGCGCGAAGGGGCTGGGGACGCCGGAGCGGCCACAGGAGCTGCAGCCGGAGCTCGAGCGGCTCGAAGCCCTCGCGGCCGACTACACACAGATCGAGGCGATGTTTGCGCGCTCGGTACGGGAGGCCGGGGGAGGGCCGTGTGGCTGGGGCGGCTGGTGCCCGTTTGTCGCCGGCGGCGGCATTCTGTTCCGGGCACCCCAGGGCCGTGCCGAGATCGAGAAGCAGATCGCGCACCTGACGAAGATTGCGACCGCGGCAAAGCTACCGGCCACGCCATTTGCGCCGTAGCACGCGGCGCCCACCGCGCCCCAAGGGAGTCTCAGGATGAACCCGCAGCAACGACATCCGTTCCTCGCCCAGCCGGTGCCATGGCACTTCCCGCTGGAGACCACCCATGCGGGGGTTCCGGTGAGCAACGGCACTTTCGGGGCGCTGATCTGGGGCGCCGACACCCGCCTGCGCATCACCATCAACCGGGCTGACTACTGGGACCACCGCGGCGGCATTCAGTGGAGCGAAGAGGCCAGCTACCAGAACCTGCGCCAGTGGCTGGAGCACGACAACGAGAGCGAGCTACGCCGGGTGTTCGAGGGGGTGCGGACGGGTGACGAGACCGAGCCGCCGCGGCCGACGCGCCTGCCGATGGGCCGCATCGACCTGCAGCTCCCGGAGGGTGCTGTTCTGCGGACCGGTCAGCTTGACCTCGCAACCTCGGAGGCCCGCGCGGACTTCGCCCCCGGGCGCGCGGTGCGGGCCGTCCTCGTGCGCCACGACCCGGTGCTGGCCCTCGAGATCGACGGCGAGGACGTGCAGGTCGCGGCCTGCCCCCCCGACGCTCCCGAAGTGCTCGCGTACTTTGCCAGGTACGGGCTCCCGCCGGCGCAGGTGTTCGCGGAGCGCGACTGCGGCGGCTGGGTTCAGGAGTGCCCTGGCGAGGCGGCGATGTGCGTCGCATGGCAGCGCACGCGGCGCGAGACAACGACCGAGGTGCTGATCACCAGCGTCTATGGCGAGACCCCCCCGGAGGCCCGCCAACGCGCACTGGAGACGCTCGCGGAGCACGCGGAGGCCGGCTACCGGCAGTTGGCCGACCGGACCGCCTCGTGGTGGGCCGGCTACTGGGCCCGCGTTGCCGCGATCGCGGTCCCCGCCGCCGAGCATGAGCTGCTCTACTACCTCGGGATGTACAAGCTGGCGGGGCTGTCGGTGCCAGGCAGCCCGGCGGCAACGCTCCAGGGACCCTGGGTCGAGGAGTACTGCATGCCGCCGTGGTCGAGCGACTACCACTTCAACATCAACGTGCAGGAGAGCTATTGGCCGGCCTTCGCCGGCAACTTCCTCTCCGCACTCGAGCCGCTGTGGGAGATGGTCCGCCGCTGGCGCCCGCGACTGCGGGAGAACGCGCGCGTGTTCGCCCACGTCGACGACGGCCTCCAGTTGCCCCACGCCGTCGACGACCGCGGCACCTGCATGGGGGGCTTCTGGACGGGATCGATCGACCATGGCTCCACCGCCTGGACGGGCCAGCTCATGTGGCTCCACTGGCGCTATACGATGAACGAGACGTTCTTGCGGGAGACGGCCTACCCCTTCCTCAAAGGCGCCATGCGCGTCTACGAGGTCATGCTGGAAGACGACGGCGCGCACTGGAGCCTCCCCGTGAGCGTGTCTCCCGAGTTCGGCGGTGCCGGCAAGACCGCCTGGGGCCGCAACGCCAGCTTCCAGCTCGCCAACATCCACTTCCTGTGCCGGGCGCTCGTGGAAGCCGCGGAGCTGCTCGAGCTCGACGAGGCGGAGCGCGCGCGCTGGCGCGACATCGATGCCCGCCTCCCCCTCGGGGCGACGGACCCCGCGGGGCGCGAGCTGTGGCTGTGGGAGGGGCAGCCGCTGAGCGAGAGCCATCGCCATCACTCGCACCTGTCCGGCCTGTACCCGTTTGGCGTCTTCGACTACGATGGGTGCGCGGCGGATCGCGCGCTGATCGACGCCTCGCTCGCGACGCTGACGCGGCAGGGCATGGGACTGTGGAGCGGCTGGTGCGTCCCGTGGGCCGCGATCCTGTTCGCCCGCACCGGCAATGGCGCGATGGCCGAGGTGCTGCTCGGCATCTTCCGCCGCTGCTTCATGGGAGCGGGGCATGCCAGCACCCATGACGCCGTGTTCCCCGGCTTCACGCTGATGTCGGGGCGGCCACTGATCATGCAGATCGAGGCCTGCATGGGCGCCGCGGCCGCGGTGCTGGAGATGCTGGTGCAGTGCTCGCACGGCCGTCTCCGCGTGTTCGCCGCGGTCCCGCCGTGGTGGCGGAACGTCGCCTTCGAGGGGGTCCGCACCGAGGGCGCCTTCACTGTCTCCGCGCGCATGACGGAGCGCAGCATCGAGCTCTTGCGGATCGTCAGTGAGGCGGGTGCCCCGCTGCGGCTCGTGAACCCGTT
>CAZIWQ010000216.1:0-8799 GCA_964542355.1 uncultured Armatimonadia bacterium | reverse complement strand
CTCATGCTCACGGCGCAGCTCTGGCTGCTCCAGTTGACCCGCTGGTCGGAGTACTCGGCCAAGGCCCTCGGCAACCGGACACTGGTGGCATACAAGCGTGCCCCGCGCGGTCTGATCTTCGACCGCTATGGTCGCGTGCTGGCGGAGAACCGCGAGGTGTGGCGTGCCGCCGTCGTGCCCTCCGAGCTGCCCAAAGACCAGGCGCTGCGGGAGAAGGAGGCCCAGTTCCTGGCAGGCGCGCTGTCGACCCCCGACGCCCCTACCGCGCTGCCGGATGTGCGCCGGGCCATCACGGAGGCCGGGAAGGTCAACGCGGTGGAGCCGGTGCCGCTCGCGAACCTCGGGCAGGACCTGAGCTTCGACCAGGTGGCGGCGATCGAGGAGCACCAGTTGGAGTTCCCCGGCCTGGCCGTGGCCACCAGCACCCGCCGCCACTACCCGCGCGGCACGCTTGCCGCGCAGGCATTGGGCTACACCCGACCCATCGGCGCCGAGCAGTTTGACCGGGTCAAGGCCTACGCCTACCCCGCCGATGCGGAGGACCCGACGGCCGCGGAGCTGGCGCGGACCAGCGCCGACCTGATCTACGCACCCGACGCGGCAATCGGGGCGGAAGGGGTCGAGGCGGCGTATGAGCTGGACAACGCCAACCCCTCCCGGCTCGGACCGCGCCCACTCCTGCCCGGTCGACGCGGCCGCACCGTCTATGAGGTCGATGCCGCCGGGTCGCCGCAGCGCGTTATCGCCGAGCGCGAGCCGGTCGCCGGCGCCGTCGTGTACCTGACGCTCGACGCGCAGGCACAGTGGGTCGCCGAGCGCGCCCTGCGCGACGCCATCGGCCGCCGCTCCGACGGGATGGGAGCCGCGGTCGTGATGGACGTGCGCAACGGCGACGTACTCGTGCTCGCCAGTGAGCCTTCGCTCGACCCCAACGACTGGGTCGGCGGTCTGACACGCGATCAGTGGCAACAGGCCCAGCAGACCGGGGGGCTGCCGCTGCTCAACAAGGTGCTGCGGGCCTATCCCCCGGGCTCGATCTTCAAGGTCATCTCGGTGTGTGCCGCGCTCGAGACGACCAACGCGCGACCGACCTCAACCTCGTACTGCAGCGGCCGCATCACCGTCGGTCGCCGCCACGACACGTTCCGCTGCTGGACGTCGGACCGGGGCGGGCACGGCTCGGTGGACATGTATGAGGCCATCGGCCGCTCGTGCAACATCTTCTTCTACGATTGCGTACTGCGCTACGGCCTTGACCCGACGGACATCGCCCGCTATGCCCGCCGCTTCAAGCTGGGCGAGACCACGGGCCTCGGCCTCAAAGGTGAGGTGGCCGGGTGGGTCCCCGATCCGAAGGTGACCGACCGCTCGTGGCGACTGGGCAACTCGCTCAACTATGTGATCGGTCAGGACCAGCTCACGGTCACGCCGCTGCAGATGTGCCGCGCATGTGCCGCGATCGCCAACCGCGGGCACCTGCTCCGACCCAACCTGGTGCGCCGCATCCGGTGGCCGCGCTATCTCCACCTGCCTGACAGCCAGAACACGGTCGGGATCGCCAGCAAGCTGGAAGTCCGGCCGGAGACGATCGAGGTCGTGCGGCGAGGGATGCGCCTGGCTGTGGTCGGCGATCACGGGACGGCAGGCGGTCTGCGCTCACTGGCAGTGACCGCCGCGGGCAAGACCGGCTCGGCCCAGTACCGGCCGGGCGAGACCACTCACGCCTGGTTCATCGGCTTTGTGCCATACGAGGACCCGCAGTACGCCGTCTGCGTGTTCGTGGGGGGCGGCGGCACGGGCGGCGAGGTGGCAGTCCCCGTGGCCGGGCAGATCATCCGGTCGCTGTACCGCCTCTACGAGCCTGACGACCCCCAGTTCAAGCTCCCGGATCCCATGGACCCGGCCGCGGTGGCGGCGCAGCGACGTGCGCGCGTCGCCGCGGCGAAGGCCAGCGTCGGGACGCACTCGCCTCCGAGCGCGGCGGCCCGCCAGGGGTAGGCCAGCCGGAGCTCGGCGCAGTTCCGCCTCTCCCCCCGGGAGAGGTCGCCACAATCACATCCCGCAACCAGAAGGCCAGCGATGCAGATCACTCACGACCACCGGGCTGCCTGGAACGAGTTCGTCGCTCGCTCCCCGTTCGGCGATGTCCTGCAGTGCTGGGAGTGGGGCGAGCTCAAGGCCCGGACCGGCTGGGAGCCGCTGCACTGCGCCGTGGCTGACGGCAACCGCTTGCTGGCGACGGCGCTGGTGCTCAAGCGCCCGCTCCCGCACACGCGGCGCAGCCTGCTGTATTGCCCACGCGGCCCGGTCGTTGACCCCGCGGCGCCGGACGCCTTGCCACAGATCGTCAGCGAGATGCGGGCGCTCGCCCGCCGGCACGGCGCGATTGCACTCAAGCTCGACCCCGCGTTCCCGGCGGAGCGCGCGGACCTGGTGGCGGCGCTGCACGGCTGCGGCCTCTCCCCCGCGGCCGGCGGCAGCGGCTTTGGCGGGGTCCAGCCGTGCGCCGTGATGAAGGTCGACCTGACGCCCACGCCGGACGAGCTGATGGCCGGCTTCCACAGCAAGTGGCGCTATAACATCCGCCTCGCCGCCCGCAAGGGGGTCACCGTTCGGTCGGAGTGCGGACGCGAGGACATGGATGCGTTCTTTGACCTGCTCCGGATCACCGCCCGGCGTGACGGCTTCCGCGTGCGCTCACGGGCCTACTTCCACGACCTGTGGGACCTCATCATCCGGCCGGGGTTGGGGACCCTGTTCCTGGTCCATGCCGACGGTGTTGCGGTCTCCGGCGCCATCGCCTTTGTCCTCGGGAAGCAGTGCTGGTATGTTTACGGCGCGTCGGACAATGAGCATCGCGACCTGATGCCCAACCACCTGATGCAGTGGGAGATGATGCAGTGGGCGCAGGCGCGCGGCTGCACGGTGTATGATATGCGAGGGGTGTCACCCGAGGTTGACGGCGAGCCGTGTGAGCCACACCTCGCCGGGCTCAACCGGTTCAAGCGAGGGTTCGGCGCCACTTACGTCGAATACGTGGGAGACTGGGACCTCAACCTGTCTCCGGTGTGGTACTGGGCGTTCCGCAAGCTGCTCCCCGTGGTGCGGCGCAGCATGGCGCGGAGTGCACTCGAGCCTGCCGAAGCCTGATGCGCGCAAACAGCCGCGACGACTCGCGCCGTGGGGAGGCGCTCGATGGCCGATGAACAGCCGTTGGGACAACTGCTCAAGGAGTTCATTGACACGCTGGGGCGCTACCTGCGGCAGAGCGCGGCGGCGGCGGTCGACGAGGCGCTGGCGGCTCCGCTGCGGCGGGCCGCCCGCAAGGTGGCACTCCTCGGCGTGGCGTTCGGGGCCGCCGTGATGGGGGCCGTCTTCCTCGCGCTCGCGTTCTTCCACCTGCTGGCCGAGACGCTTGCCTCGGACAGCGCCGCGTACGCGGCGAGCTGTGGGGTCTGCGTGGCAGTCGCGATCCTGTGTTCGTGGGTGGTGTCGAGGGATGGCAAGGCACGACGTGGCGAACCGTCCGGTAGCACTCGACGATCTGGCGAGGCAGTGGACGGCAGTCCGCCGGAGACTGACTGAGGCCGTCACGCCTCCCTGCCTCCAGGGATCGCGGGCGGGGCGCTGGCTGTACGCCGCCGGCATCGTCGGCGCCGGCCTGGCAGCCGGGTATGCGCTCGGACGCCACGCGGCAGCCCGGCACGACTCCGTCGCCGACGCGGGCCCTCGGCCCGCCACGACTGACGCGCCGGCCCCGGCGGCCCCGCCGGACCCATCGGCGCCGGCGCGCGACGGCGCCCGGGAATCTGCCGGACACGAGCACCCCGTGGCGCCGCTGGCACGCCAGCTACTCAGCGCCGGCCTCGAAGCGCTCCTCATCCTCCTCACCCGAGCCCTCCGCGCGGGGCCGTCGCGACGGTAGAGGAGCGGCCGCAACGCCGTGCCAAGCCATCTCGCCGCAACCGACCCGGCCGGAAGTGGCCTTCCCCGCCGGGTCACCAGGCCATCCACCTCTCACACGGGAGTCAGCCATTCATGCGTCAACTGGTTGCGGAGACACTAGACTACGCCCGGCGCCTGGGGGCACAGTTCGCGGACATGCGCGTTGTCGAGGGGGCGGGTACCAGCGTCTCGGTCCAGGACGGGATTGCGGACCGCGTGGGCACCAGCTTCGCGGCGGGAGCCGGCGTGCGCGTGCTCGTGAGTAGCGCCTGGGGTTTTGCTCCGACGAACAACGCCACCCCCGCCGAGCTGCGGCGCTGTGTCGAGGATGCAGTGAGCATGGCCCGTGCCGCGGCGCCCTGCGTCTCCGACCCCGCGATGGTCGCCGACGTCGCACCGGTCCAGGACACGGTCCACACCGACTTCCGTCTCGACCCACGCGAGGTGCCGCTGGCAGACCGCGTGAGCGCCATCTTCGAGCTCGAGCGCCTCGCCCGCGAGAGCGATCCTCGCATCGTCAACACCATTGCCAACTATGGGGACGTGGCCGGCTCCAAGCTCGTTGCCAACACCGCGGGGACCTCCCTCGAGACGCACGTGGTGCGGTGCGGGGTGAACATCCACGTCACGGCCCAGGAGGGCGGCATCCGCCAGACGGCCTCGCGCAACCGCTCGAACGCGATGGGGTATGAGCTGATGCGCGAGCTCGACCCGCACGAGTTCGCGCTGAAGCCGGCACATAAGGCGGTGGAGCTGCTGGCGGCCAAGCGCGCACCGGCCGGCAAGTTCGACGTCATCATCGACCCCATCATCTGTGGCCTGCTAGTACACGAGGCGTTCGGCCACAACTGCGAAGCCGATGCCGTGTGGTCGGGCGAATCGATCCTGCGCGGCAAGCTCGCGACGCCTGTGGCGGCCGACACCGTCAACATCTATGATGACCCGACATTGAGCGGCCTCAACGGGTCCTTTCGCTATGATGATGAGGGCACGCCGGCCCAGCGTCACGCGCTGGTGGAGGGGGGAGCACTGCGTGGCTACCTGCACAGCCTGGAGACCGCCGCGCGCCTGGAGCTGCCGGCGACCGGCAGCGCGCGCGCCCAGGGGCACTCCTATCCACCCATCGTGCGGATGAGTAACACCTACGTGGCCCCGGGTGAGTGCTCGTTTGCGGACATGCTCGCGGACACTGCGCACGGTCTCTACCTGGCCGGCGGCAACTGGGGCTATGTGCTCACCGCGCGCGGCCAGTTCACCTGCAATGTCGAGAACGCTTATGCCATCGAGCACGGCAAGCTCGGACAACACTACCGCAATGTCTGCATCTCCGGGCTGACGCTCGAGACGCTGTGCAATGTCACGGCGGTAGGCAACGACCTGAAGTTCGAGCTCGGGGGGACCTGCGGGAAGGACGGTCAGTCGGCGCCCGTCGACTCGGGCGGTCCTCACCTGCGCATCCGCGATGTTGTCGTCGGCGGCCAGGAGTAGGCGTCGCGCCGCATGCGGCACTGTAGTGGCCGTCGCGCGCAACCTGTCAGCAGACTCACCCGGAGGTTGTGAATGCCTGATATCCTGGACCTTGCCCAGCTTGCCGTGCGGTCGGCGATTTCCGCCGGCGCCGAGTGGGCCGACGCGGCCGTGGTCTCCGGCCGCAGCGTCGGCGTGATCGTGGAGAACTCGAGCATCCAGGAGTGCGAGGTCGTGCGCGACTATGGCCTCGGCGTGCGGGCCTTCTGGCGCGGGGGCATCGGTTCCGCCACCTCGACCGCGCTCGACGAGACAGTCGCGCGCGAGGTGGGCGCGCAGGCCGCCGCGATGGCGCGCGCCACCCACGAGGACCCCAGCTTCGTCTCCCTGCCCCAGCCGGCGCCGTGGCAGGATGTGCCCGGGCGCTGGGACGATGCCGTCGCCGGTCTGCCCGCCGAGCGCGTCGTCGAGTGGTGCCGCGCCGGCATCGCGGAGGCGCGGGCGATCGCCCCCGAGGTGGCGCTCTCCGGTGGGGCGAACATGGACACCGGCGAGAAGGCCATCGCCAGCTCCACCGGGGTCGCGGTCCACCTGCGTGGCACCGAGGTCGGGATCAGCTTCTTCGCCGTCGTCGCGCACGGCGATGATGTCGGCTCCTACTTCGAGTACGACGTCGCGCGGCGGATGTCCGACTTCGAGCCGACCGGGGTGGGGGCGAAGGCGACGCGGGAGGCACTCCGCTATCTGGGTGCCCGCCAGATCGCCACTGCTCGGCTGCCCCTGGTGCTGGCACCGATGGCCGGCGGCGGGCTGGTCGGGGCCGCCCTCGGCGCCGCCAATGCTGAGAGCGTCCAGCGCCGGCGCTCATTCATGGCCGGCAAGGAGGGACACGCGATCGCCGCGCCCTGTCTGCATGTGCGCGAGGAGCCCTTCGTGCCCGGCGGCCTCGCTTCCACCGGGGTCGATGGCGAGGGAGTGCCCAAGGTCGCCCGCGCCCTCATCGACCGCGGGGTGCTCACCACCTATCTGCACAACTCCTACACCGCCAACAAGCAGCAGGTGCCAAACACCGCCCATGCGACGCGGGGAGGCGGCGCCGGTGTCGGCATCGGGCTGTCCAACCTCCAGATCGAGCCGGGGACCAAGACCGAGGCAGAGCTGATTGCCGAGATCGACGAGGGGCTCTACATCAGTTATGGTGAGCTCCAGCCCGACCCGGCCAGTGGTGACGTCTCCGCCACCGTTGACTTCGGCTTCAAGATCGAGCACGGCGCGCTGGCCTACCCGGTGGCCACCACGATGATCGGCAGTGATGTGTTCGAGCTACTCAGTCACATCGACGCCGTCTCCCGCGACTTCCGGGAGGAGCCCGGGATGATCGTCCCGAGCCTGCGCATCGACGGCGTGATGGTGATCGGGGGAGAGTAGCCCACGCCGCCGTTCCCGGAGGGACAACACCGATGGACGCTACCAGCCAGTTTCCGCGGCTGCTGGGGCCGGTCGCGATCGCCGGCCTCGCGCTGCACAGCCGCATCGTGATGCCCCCGATGAACACCGCCATGCCGATCGGCTCCGACCAGTTCCGAGCCTGGTACGAGGCCCGCGCACGCGGTGGGGTCGGCTTGATCATCATGGAGGCCGTGCGGGTGCATGCGCTCGCCCACGCGGATTGCCTCGAGGGGTTGGCCGCGGCACTCGCGGCCGTCAGCCGCTATGGTGTGCCCCTCGTGCTCCAGCTCTTCCAGCCGCCGTCTACCCCGCAGGGCGACCCCTTCGCCCCCTCGGCCACCGCCGGCACGCGCGCTGCTACGGAGGCGGAGCTGGCGGCAGTGCCCGGTACCTTCGCCGAGGCCGCCGCCCACTGCCGCGAGCTCGGGTTTGCCGGGGTCGAGGTCCACGGCGCCCACGGCTTCTTCCTCAACTGCATGTTCAGCCCCCTCACCAACCGCCGCACAGACCGCTATGGCGGCAGCACTGAGCGACGCATGACCCTCGCCCGCGAGATCGTGGCCGCGATCCGCAGTCGCGTGGGGGCCGACTACCCGCTGTTCTACCGCCATACCGCGGAGCAGGCGGAAGGCTACACGCTCGCCGACTCGATCGTCTTTCTCGGTGAGCTGCGGGAGGCCGGGGTGAACGTCCTCGACATCTCCCCCTCCACACGCGACCTGCCACCGGACCGCGTCGAGATGGCACGCTCCGCCGACGCCGACGCCGAGGGGGCAAGCTGCGAGCCGGCAGACCGCTCGCACTGCGACCTCGCCGGGCAAGTCCGGGCGGCGCTGGGAGGGCCGGTCATCGCGGTCGGCGGCATGGAGGACCCCGCGCGCGCAGAAGCCGCCCTGCGCGATGGCAAGTGCGACCTCTGCGCCGTCGGCCGGCAGTTGATCGCCGACTCCGACTGGCCCACGAAAGTGCGCACCGGGCGGCTCGGGGAGGTCATCCGCTGCACGAAGTGTGATGTGAAGTGCTTCGGGAACCTGCGGGCAGGCGTCCCCATCGGGTGTGTCGAGAACCCCCGCTCCGGCAACGAGTACCGGCTGCTGTGAGGCGACCGACCGCCGAACCCGCGACCACCCCCTAGCTCGTCCATTCCTCCCACAGCAGGGCGTAGTACCGCATCAGGCGCTCCGGCTCACAGCTTGCCGGCATCTCCGTCAGGCAGAAGCCGTCGAAGGCGGCTTCCCTCAGCAGCCTGATCAGCTCGTCGTACGGGTAGTCCTCGTACAGGTCATGGATGTGGACCGACCGCACCTTGTCGGCCAGCGGCCGGAAATGAGAGCCGATCGCCCCGTCTACCAGGTCGGCCTGGTTGCAGTTCCAACACACCATCACCCGCGGGTGGTTGGCAACGTCCATGATCGTCTTGATGTGGGGCGGATGGCAGGTCCCGCGTCCGTGCACCTCGAGCCACAGCTCGATCCCATAGCCCTCGGCAATCTGCCCGCATTCGCGCAGCGCCGTGCCGATCTGCTCGAGTGTCTGCTCCTGGCTGATGCTCGGGTCGTCCGGGAAGCCGTTGGGCCGGACTTTCACCCCGACGGCCCCGACGTCGCTGGCGAGCTTGATGAAGTCCTCGGTGAGCGCGATGTTCTGCCGCACGACTGCCGGGTCCGCGGAGTGGTACTCGCAGACGCTGCCGAGGCCCCAGAGCACGACCGGGCTGTCGGCGAACTTGGCCTTGACGGCCGCGCGTTCCGGCGCCGTCAGCGAGGGCTCGACACCATGCGCGTGCGTCGTGCGCAGCTCCACCCCGGTGAATCCTGTCTTGGCGCACATCTCGATCATCGTGTCCAGGTCCCAGTCCGCCGCTAAGTTGTAGGTGACTGTGCCAAGTCTCATGACGCCGCCTCCGTTATGTTCGATGGTCCGGTTGTGTTCGCCGCC
>CAZIWQ010000215.1:4256-8804 GCA_964542355.1 uncultured Armatimonadia bacterium | reverse complement strand
GCCGCGGACGTCTACTACGGCCTGCCCCTGTCATGCATGAACGAGGTCGCCCCGGTGACCCGCGCGGAGTGGGAGGCATTGCCCCGACCGGTGCGCGATGGTGCCGCCTTCGGCCCCTCCTCGGTCAACAAGCCCGCCTGGAACCGCCGCAGCCCCGTGACCAGCCGGGGCTGGATCCAGCAGGCGAACGAGTGCATCTTCGTCGAGCCGTTCGCCCGCGTACGACATCACCCGACCTTCAAATTCTACTCGCAGAAGCGCTATGGCGACCCGGAAGCGCTTGATCGCAAGGTGGTGCAGAAGCTCGTCCGCGAGGTGGCGATGCTCTACGAGAGCTTCGCCATCGTCCCGATCTACCAGGATGGGCAGTCGGTGGACGTCATGATGGTGGGGGCGCTCCTGGGCAACCGCTATCTGTTCGAGGCCGGCGCCGCCCACCAGGAGTGCACGCTCTACAACCACCATTTCCAGGATGGCATGAATGGCGAGGGTGCCCCGAACTACATGTGGATGCTGGGCGGCTACTATGCCTACATGAACAGCCCCCAGGGGTGGCTCCAGTGGGCGCCGGGCTTCCGGACCGCGCACCCGTTCTTCGGCCCGGCGTGCAGTGAGCAGGCGAAACTGGTGACGACCCGCGGTCTGTCCCTCGAGTTCGGCGACCAGCACATCCACCCGTACGAGGGCGGGCGGCTTGCCACCGACCCCGAGCAAGTGCGGGCCAATGAGGCGCGCCCGAGCATGAACTGGCCGGGCTACGGGGTCGGCCTCCTGCGCGTCGGCGGCCCCGGGCATCGGCAGGAGACCATGCTGACCTACGATCGCATCTCGTTCCACTCCGCCGCCGACAAGCTGGGGATCGAGATCTGGGTCGACGGGTTCCCCGTCATGCGCGAGGGCGGCTACGCTTACGCACAATACCATGCCGCCTACCTCGACAAGGACAAACCCCACGTGCAAGCCTTCCTGGCCTTGCCCTACCCGCACCCGGTCTTCGAGGTGGCACCACGCCCCGGGAATGACTTCAACGCGTGGGACTTCGCCCACGGCCCCTGGGCGCACAACACGGTCACCATCGACGAACGGGGCACGAGCGCGGGCTGGGCCGACAACGAGGGGCTCGGCGACCTGATCACCTTCAAAGGCGGCGAGCAGCCCGCCGAGGCCGGCTCGCGCTTCCAGGTGCTCGACTGCCAGGACCGCTATGGCTGGGAGCGCGTGGGCGTGAAGAGCGACGAGTTCCGCCGCGCGCTGCTGGCGGTGGAAGGGCCGGCGGGCCGCCCCTACACGGTGGACATCTTCCGAGTGCAGGGGGGACGCCGGCAGGCGCTCTACCTCAACGGCTGGGGGGACCCGGTGGACGAGCACCTCCCGCCCGTCGCCACCGAGGCACCCACGATGGCGGCGTACCTCGAACAGCTCCGCGGCAAACAGCCGGACCCGCTGCCTGGCCGCAAGAGCTACCAGGCGGTGGGGCCCGTCAAGGCGCTCACTGCAACCGATGCGCCCTGGGACCTGACGTGGAAGACCGACTACGCCGCCTATGCGCCCTTCAACCCCGACGGCACCCGCCGGCGGTCGCTTCCGGAGGACGTGGGGCGCGTTCGGCTCCGCCTCCTGGGCCTCGGCGACCGGGACACCACCCTCTTGCGCGCCAAAGGCCCGTGGGTGGTCTGGATGAACCAGCCGCTCCCCGGCGGGAAGGCGATCACCGAGAATGTTGGCTTCCGCGATGCCTGGGACTACCTCATCGAGAGCCGGGCCGCCGCCCCCCAACCCGACGCACCGCCAGTCAAGGGCACGTATCTGCACATCATGGAAGGCTTCCGCGAGGGCGAGCAGACGGCGATCGGGCAGGTCCGCGCCGCGCCGGCTGCCGCCGACACTGCGCTCCCCGCCGGCGCCGTGGCGCTGGAGCTCGCGCTCGCCGGCGACTACCGTGATACCGTCGTGTTCCAGCCGCAGCCCGGAGTGGTGAAGCTCGCCGACGGCCTGACCACCGACGCGCAGTATGCTCTGGTGCGCCGAGACGTGAAGGGGACGGTGATCGAGGCCGACCTGGTGCGCGGGACCAGTCTCACCGCCGGCGATGTCTCATTCCGCATCCCGGGCGATCTGCATGCCACGATTGTCGACCTCATTGGCGACATCACGGGAAGTCGCACGGAGACCGCGCTCATCGTCAGGCCGGAGGCCCCGTGGCCGCCAGGCGAGGTGCTCGCCGGGCGCTCACTGAGCGTGGACATCCGCGGACGCTACAGCGAGACCTTCACCATCGAGCGGGTCAGCCCGGCGCGCGACGGACTGCTCCGCGTGGACCTCGCCAACCATGCGCCGCTGACTACCGGCTGGTACCAGGTCGGCATCCTCGACGCGAAGCAGACCAACGTGCTGAAGAGCTGCCGCATCCTGCAGACCGGCCTCAACACCCCGCTGTGGTGGGGTGCGAAGGCCTACTTCCCCGAGCGGAACCAGGCCCTGACCATCGCGAAGGCGGAGAGCGACATCCAGACGGTACGCTTCGCGGAGGGGGTCGACCTGAAGGCTGCCGGGATCCAGCCGGGCGATTGGTTCACGATCTACACCGTTGAGCCCGGGCTGAAGGTGAGTGTTGCGGGCGAGCTCGCCTGGCGCCGGGAAGAGGTGGCCCTGCCCGATGCGGTGGGTCAGCCAAGACCGATGCTGCGCTACCGGGTCCGGGCGACCGGGCCTGCCGAGATCACCCTGCCCGCAGCAGACGGCGACCTCTGGCAGCGTGGGGATGCCGGCGAGTGGCAGCCGGTAGCCGTCACCCGCCTGTCCGCCGGGAAGATGCACCTGGCGCTCGCCGCAACGGCCCGGGCCGTGACGCTGGTTGCGAACAGGCCCGGCTGGCTCGAGCTCAATGACGGCACCGCGCCGCAGGTCTCGCGGGTGGAGCTGGACGGCAAGCCTCTCGCGGCGAAGCCGGCACAAGACCTTGGCCTCATCGACGCCCCCGCGAAGCTGGTCGTGGAGCTGCGTGACCACGAGAACCCGGTCGCCCTGCGCAGCCTCGCGGTGACTCTGGACGATCGGCGGATCGAGGGACAGGCGCAGCTCGTCACCGCGACGTGCGCGGCAGGGGACCCCCGAACTGTGCGCGTGGAGGTGAGCCTGGGTACCGCTCTCGCCGGCGAAGCTGCGGACCGCCCCGTCCGCCACCGCGTGGCGATCGCAGTGGCCGATTGCAGCGTCGACGAACAGCGGGGCACTGTCGCCCTCTCCTACTGCCGGCGGTCGCCGGTCGCGGCGGATGCGGTCTATCTGAGCGACCTGCAGGAGATCAGCTCCCGCGTGCATGGCGGGCTGAAGAAAGATACCGACTACCACGGCCGGCCAATGACGATGCAGGGCGTGCCGTACGCCAAGTGCCTGTATGCCGGTCCCGAGTTCCCGGCCGATCCGCCGTATTCGGAGGTCATCTACGACCTGCCGCAGGCCCCACCACGGCACAAGTTCCGTGCCACGATCGGGGTGTGTGACAACTGGGTCGGGCAAGCCGCAACGGGGGTGGTGTTCGAGGTCCACGTCGACGTCGGGGCCGGCTGGGAGGCGAAGTACGTGTCGCCGCTGTTGAGCGGAGGCACCGACCCGCTCGCGGTCGCGGTGGACCTGGCCGGTGCGCGCCGCCTGCGGCTCTACTGCAAAGACGCCGACAACAAGATCGGCGCCGACTATGCCGTCTGGGCCGACGCCAGGTTGGAGTAGGGGGGAGGGGACGGCCGTTCTGGAGGGCGGGGGTTCATCCCCCGCCGGGCCGTGCCTGGTGGGAGGTTCGCGGTCGCGCTCGGGGGAGCGCTCCTACCACGGCCACGGCCAACGGCAGGAACGGCGGACGGCAACGGCGGCGGGGGATCAACCCCCGCCCTACAGGCCCCAACGGCCACGGCACGGCAACGGCTCGCGGTCTGGTGACCGCTCCTACCACGGCGGACGGCACGGCAGACGGCTGGCCCTCATCGAGCCGCCTCCCGTGCCACCTCCGGCTCCGTCAGTGCCGTGTCGAAGAACTTCACCTCGTCGATCGCTCCGTCCATCCAGTGCAGGCCCCCATACGTCCCAACGCGCAGATCGAAGTCGCCGGAATGCAGGTCGTCCTGCTTCTCAGCCGTCCCGACCAGCTTGCCATCCCGGTAGTGGTGGACGGTGCAGGTCTCGCCCTTGCGCTCGAAGGTGACAGCGACGTGATACCAGCGCCCCAACTCCCACTCCAGCTTGCCGGTGCCGAACGAGGTTCCCCAGCGGTGCTTCTCGTTGCCCATCTCCAGGACCAGCGGGGTGCTGGGCGGATAGCCGATCCACCACCAGAGATGCTGCACCGGGGACTCGGGCCCCTTGTTGACGATCGTGCGGCCGCTGCCGGGTTGGCTGAGGGACTTCAGCTTCACCCAGGCGCACAGGCTGAAGCTGCGCAGCGTGTTGAAGGGCGCCTCGAGCGGCACCGCGACCTCCCCCGAGTGACCGTCGAACGCCACCGCGCTGCCCTTCACACCTTCCACCCATTGCGCCCCGCGCATGGTGCCCCGG
>CAZIWQ010000215.1:0-4246 GCA_964542355.1 uncultured Armatimonadia bacterium | reverse complement strand
GTGCAGTACCAGCTCGCCGCGCTCCATCCCGGGAGCTACCGCTTCGCCGCGGCCTTCGTCGAACTTCCACCACCCGACGAGCCCTGCCGGCTTGGTCACCGCGGCGGGCAAGAGCTCCGGGGCAGAGGCGAAGATCGGGCGCGCACCCTTCAACGTCAGCATGACCTCAGTTCCGGCCCCGGCACCGGACGTGACCTCAATCCGCCAGACCCCGGGGACCGCGGCGGGGGCGGGGACTGTCGCCTCCTCGCGGTCGGTGACGGCGCCGTGGGCGACGGCAGCGCCGGAGGGGTCATGGAGCGCCACCTGCGCCGTCCCCCCTGCCGTCCTGACCCGCGCGCAGACAACCAGGCCGGCGGTGCGCGCCGGGGCGCGGAAGCACAGACTCGCCGGGGCCGCGACGTGCACCGGGTACGCCGGGACCGCCAGCGTGGTCGCCACATCCGGGGGAGTCGTCCACTTGCCGGCATCGTTGTCGCGCTTGCCGCGCCAGGCCACAGGCTCGTACTTGTCCAGGGGGCTCTCGTGTGTCCGGTCAGCCAGCCAGCGATCCGCCTCGCGATGCGCGAAGACGGCGGCCGGCCAGAAGTCATCGTGGTACGCGGGCTTCCCGTAGAATGCGTCGCGGCAGCCCCAGTCGCGGTACAGGTCATCCCCGGGCCAGTACCAGTAGCCCTGGGCGCGAGTGATCAGGTTATAGGCGTGGGCCGCGAAGAAGCGCGGCTCGGTGGCCGGGAAGTACAGATCCCACACGGCACTGCCCTGCACGACCTGCGCCCCCCAGTCGCGGAAGCCGGCGATCATCTTCGTGAGCCAGGCCGGGTCGTAACCCACTCCGTAGTAGGTGTGCTCGGCGAAGTTGAGCGTCGGCAACCCCACTTCGCCAAACCCGCGGGCAACCCCCCGACAGAACCAGTTCCCGATCTCCGTGACAAACATGTCGGTGATGAAGTCCGGGTTGATGGCATGCAGCTCGTCGCGACACCGGGCGGCCAGCTCCGCCATCGCCGTCTCGAGATGCTTCTCGTAGGCGGCATACAGCCTCTCCTGGCGTAGCCAGTCATAGCGGGCCTTCCCGGTCTTGACCTGATCGAGAGTGGCCTTGTCGCGGCCCTGTGCGGCCAGGAAGCCGCCGAAACAGGAGTCGCAGAAACAGGTGCCGCCCAGCATGTAGTGGCCATACTTCCACGCCTGGTACATCTCGGGGTCGAGACCGAAGCCGACGATGCACGGGTAGGTGAGCGACAGGCGGGCGGCCGCGCGCCCGCGCACCAGGTAGAGCTGCTCCCAGTAGCGCCGGTCGAGCGGGCATGGCGCCAGCGGGAGGTCCGCCGGCTGCTCGAGGTACAGCCCCGACCGGCACCCCTGCCATGCGCGCACCTCCGCCGGCGAGCCGCCGAGGTCCACCGCCGGCATGATCCGCAGCCCCAGCCGCTGCGCATACGCCGCCCACTCGCCAACGCGAGCGGTCCAACTCGTTAGCCCCTCGGCCGTCAGGAAGTCGTCCGCCAGCCGCTCGAAGTCGATCATCGCCAGGTTGAAGCCACCCAGCTTGAGGTCACGCAGGAAGTGCAGATGTAGCGGGGTGCGGTCATAGAAGCGGTGGTCACCACCGTCCAGGCACCACCAGCGGGTCAGGGGGCGCACCCGCGCGGTGTTGCGCGAGCCCGGCCCGGAGTTCACCAGGAGCGTGCACAGCTCGCCGCCGGCCCTCACCTCGATGCGGCGCGCAGCGCCGGGTGCGACCGTCCCGGTCGCCAGCTCCCTGCCCTGCGCATCGAAGAAGGCGTACAGCGTGTCGGGGAAGGCGCTGTCGCCGGACACTGCGGCGACCTCGGCCGCCACAGTTCCCTCGTCGTCCGGCAGGAGCAGGAAGTACGACTCGCCAACCACCGTGAGCGGAGCCGCCTCGGAAGCGGGTCCCGGATCCCCGGGCAGCACGTAGCGCGGCGCCGGCGGGCCGAACGTCGGGTCGTGGAACAGCACGCCACGCAGGCGCTCCGTCTCCAGCCACTGCACCCCCGGGCGCAGGGACGGCATGTCGGCGCCATCGCACGTCACGATCAGACCGACGAGCAGCAGCAGTCCGAGTGGTCTTGTCATGTATCTCATCTCCCACCGCATCATTCGCCGAACCTGCGCAGGTCCCCTGTCCCCCTGGCACGAAAGACCGCGCACACCCCATGCTTGTGAGGCGATCGCCATGGCCCACTTCCCGACGCTCTCCGCTTGCGACCTCACCGAACGCCTGTGCGCTGCCGTGAGTCGGCAGGCTGCGAGGTGGCCGCGTCCTCCGCGCAGTGGCCTGCTCGTGATGCTGCTGGTGGCAGCCTGCTCTGCCCCGCTGTCTGCGGCTGAGCCGTCGGCACGCCTGGTGCGCGTGGCGCTCATCGGGCGTATCGGCGGGCAGACGGATACCGCCCTCACCCGTCTCGGGGTCGAGCACCGGACGCTCGACACGCCGCCGCCAGTGCGCGAGCTGGTCGAGTGCGATGTCATTGTGTTCTCGCCCGACACGCCGCGGTCATTCGTGCCGGCCGATGGCGACCGGCTCGCAGCGTTCGTCCAGCGCGGCGGCTCTATCCTGGCCCTCGAGGAGCGCTCCGGTGCCGACGAGTGGCTTCCCGCGCCGGTCAAGAAAGACCTCACGTTCACGACTGCGACGGTCGCGGATGCCACGCATCCCACCGTGTTCTTCCCCCATCGCTTGACCTCCCAGGACCTCACGCGGATCCACGGGGCGAGCGCCTACGGTGCGTTCTACGAACTGGCCCCCCCGTGGACCGGGATCGTCTCCGGCAACCAACTGATGTCGTGGGAGGCGCAGGCCGGCCGTGCGGCCCGGGGCCAGGGCGTCCACTGGGGCCTCGCCGAGGGACGGTTCGGCGAGGGTCGCATCATCCTGTGCCAGCTTGTCCCCGACGAGGCGTGGCTGGTCGATGCGAAGGGCGATGACACCTGCGCCGGCAAGCGGCTGTTCGAGAACCTTGTGGACTACGCTCTGGCGTGCGCGGCAGGGCATACCCCGCTCGTGCGAGTGTCCGCCGGGGCCCGCCCGGTGTCACCGACGGTCGCCGCCCTGTGCGTCACAACCCGGGCCGGCATCGTGCAAGCGCCCGCGCAGGTGCAGCTTGACGGGAAGCTTGACGAGTGGGCCCACGCCCCCGCGATCGCTCTGACGCCGGACATGATGGTGGGCGAGGCGGGTGACCGGCCCCCGGAGCCGGGGACCGTGCAGCTCATGTGGGCGCCGGACGCCCTCTACCTGGCTGCGGCGGCCGCGGCCGCACCCATCCGAACGCTGGAGCTGTGGGTGGGCACCCATGCCGTCCGGCTCGATACCTCGCAGCAGAAAGTGGCCGTGACGATCGACGGCACCCCGGCGCCCGAGGCACGGGCTGCCATACGCGGCACGGTGATCGAGGCCCGCATGCCCGTCGCCGGTCTGCTGGGTGTTCTGGCTCCGGACCAGCACGTGCCCGTGGGCATCCGCCTGCAGGGCCAGTTGCTGTGGCCGGTGGGCCTCAGACCGGGTGAGGCCCGGGGACTGGCGGCCGGGATCCTCGTCAACGCCGATGGAGTGACCACCGCGGGCGTGCGCGTGCCCGTCGACTCCGGCAACTACCCCGAGACGCGCCCGACGGCGATCCAGTACCTCGCCACGACCGTGACGGCACAGCGCGACGGACGCGCGCGGGCCTCGATTACGTGGACTACCACGCGGCCCACCTCCGGCATCGTCGAGTATGGTGCCGGCCCGACCTACGGTTCGCAGGCGTGCGACGAGGTGGCCCTGGCCAACAACCATCGTGTCATCCTGCGCGACCTGGAGGTCGGGAGCACACTCCACTTCCGCATCGCCTCGCGCAGCGAGGTCGGCGATCCTGTCACCTCGAGCGACCACGTGCTCGCCGTGCGGCTGCCGCAAGTGCCGGCGAGCAAGACTGCGGCGGGACAGGTCCCCCTCGTCGTAGCCGAGACCGCCGGCGTCGATCACCCGGCGGCCCCCGTCACCACAGGGATCCCGTTCCCCCGGGGCTCCCTGGGGTCACCGGGCGACGTGCGGATCGTCGATGGGAAGGGGCTGCCACTCCCGGTGCAGTGTGATGGCCTGGTCCGGTGGCCGGACGGGAGCATCAAGTGGCTGCTCGTCGATTTCCAGGCGACCGTGGCGGCCGGGCAGAGCGCGGTCTTCACGCTGGAGTATGGGACCGCGGTCGGCCGCCGCCCGGCTCCTGCCGTGCAG
>CAZIWQ010000214.1:1217-8808 GCA_964542355.1 uncultured Armatimonadia bacterium | reverse complement strand
CGACCAGCCCGCGACCGCCGACCGGACTGGTCCGGCACCGGCCGCCCCAGCCGCACCACCGATCCCCGCGAGCGCGCGCCCGCTCCCCGCCGCCGCCTGCCCCCGCGTCGACCGCCCCCCACTGATCGACGGGCGCGACCGTGATGACTGCTACCGGGCCTCCCGGCGCCTCAACCACTTCCGCGACATCGCCACCGGCGAGTTCGCCCACGAACAGACCGAGTGTCGCATCGTCCGCGATAGCCGGGCTCTCTACATCGCCTTCAACTGCCTGCAGGCGCGCCCCGGGCCGGTTGCCGCCACGGCGACGGGTCGGGATGGTGCGGTCTTTGGCGAGGAGTCGGTAGAGCTGTTCCTCCAGCCGAACCCTCCCGCCGGGCCGTACGTCCACCTCGCCACCAACGCCCTCGGCACGCAGTTCGATGAGCTGGGAACGGACCCGTCCTGGAACGGCAACTGGCGGGTGGCGACGACCCGTGGCGACAAGGCATGGGGCGCGGAGTTCGAGATCCCGTTTGCGATGCTCCCCCTCGGCGCCGGCTCCGCCGGTACATGGGGCCTGAACCTGTGCCGCACGGTGGTGCAGGTCGGGGGGCTCCTGCACACCGCCTGGTCGTGCACCAACGGTGGCTTCCACCAGCCGGCGCGCTTTGGGAAGCTGCCGGGCATGGATGCCCCCGACCTCGCGGGCTACGGGTTCGCCGTCGCGGGCCTGGTCCTATCGGGCGTCGACAAGGACGGGGTCACCGTCAGCGGGCGGGTGGCGGCGTGGCCGGCGGCTGTGCCGGCGGTGCGGCTACGGGTGCGGGTGACGCCGGCCGGCGGACGCGCGCTGCACGGCCAGACGGCACTGACGGCTCCGACCCCGCCCCCGACGGGATCGACGCCGCCAGTCCCGTTTGAGGTGCGCGTGCCGGCCGATCTGCCGCCGAGCACAGGGCCGTACGAGCTGCGGGTCTCACTCTACGACCCGGCCGGCCACGAGATGCTCCATGAGACCGTCACGACCGTCGCCGGCCCGGCCCCGACGGCCCAAACCGACCCACTGGGGGCGGTGTTCGAGCGCTCATACTATACGCAGGAGACGACTGCCCGTCTGCTCGTGCGCTGGCAGGGCCCGTCGCAGGCACGCCTCAGCCTCACCGCGATACCCCCCGGTGCGGGCAACACCGGACCGGTGAGCCTCGCTCCTATGCCCGGCTCTCTTGTCTCAGGCGAGAACCTCATCACCTGTCCCCTCGCCGCCCTCCCCCTCGGGCAGTACCGGGTGCGGGTGACCGCCACAGTCGGCGATCAGACCGTCGAACGCGAGGCGCTGCACGAGCTGGTGAAGCTCGCCCCCGCCGCGACGGAGGTCAAGCTCAGCCGCTTCAGTCGCGGCCTGCTTGTCAATGGCGAGCCGTTCCTGCCCTATGCGCAGGGCATCCATGGCTACAAGACTGGCCGGCTTCTCGGCCTACGGCAGCGACGCCGATGTGGCGAAGTCGGCGGCCGGGGTGCGCGACTTCCTCGACCAGTGCCTGCAGCACCACCTGCGGGTGGTGTTCTGGATCCACCCGGGCGGGGGACCCTATCCGGCGCTGAAGGAGCGAGTGCTGCGCACGGTGCGGGCGTTCCGCGACCACCCCGCGATCATCTGCTGGTACCTGGTTGACGAGCCGGAGGGCTGGTGGGCTCAGCAGGACGGAGGCAAGCAGGAGGCCGACCTGGCGGATCTATTCCGTGCCGTCAAGGCCCTCGACCCCTATCGCCCGTCACAGCTCAACTGGTACGCCTGGCAGCCGGGGAAAGGCGGCTACGGCGGGCTGGCCGCCACCGATCTGGGCTCGCTCGACCGCTACCCCGTCGGCGCCAGCGCCAACGCCATGAAGTCCATCGCCGACATCGCGATGCAGATGAACCGCGACAGCCGGCCCCGGTGCCAGCCCACCGCATTCTGGGTCCAGATGTATGGCTACGATGATGCCGTCCGTGAGCCGACCCCGGCCGAAGAGCGCTGCATGACCTACCTGTGCCTGATCCACGGGATGCGCGCGATCTACTACTTCATCTACAAGCCCATGTCCGGCGACCTGTGGGCCTCGATGACACCCCTGGGCATGGAGCTGCGCACCCTCCAGCCGCTGCTGGGTGGCCCGCCGGCGCGCGAGCTCGCGGTCGCCCAGACGGCCGACACCGTCCACTACTGTGTCTGGCGTACCGCCGACGGGCTCCTGCTCATCGCCGCCAACGCGGGGCTGGAGGCCCGACAGGCGACCTTCGACCTGCAGGGGCTCGTGGGGCGCTCGGCGTCCGCGGCGACGGTGCTGTTCGAGGACCGCGCTGCCGCTCTCGCCGGGACCCGCCTCTCGGACCGGTTCGCGCCGTGCGAAAGGCATGTGTATCTCATCCGAGAGCCCGGCCGGTGAGGGAACTGACACGGAGGCGATCCCGCGATGAGCCAGACCCCTGAGGCAGTGTACTCCGGCCGCCGCGTGCTCACCCTCGGCGGGCAGTGGCTGATCGCCACCGACCCGGCGAACGTGGGGTGCGATGCCGGCTGGCAGCAGGCTCCCACGCACGAGGCGACGGTGGCGAAGCTGCCCCGCATCATCCAGACCACCTTCCCGGGCTACCACGGGGTGGCATGGTACTGGTATGTGTTCACTCCCCCGGCTAATCATCACCTCGACGGCCGAAGCCTGCTGCGGTTCCATGCCGTGGACTATCAGGCGACGGTCTGGCTCAACGGGGTGGCGGTCGGCGCCCACGAGGGTGGTGAGACGCCGTTTGTCTGCGATGTCACGGAGGCGCTCCGACCCGGTGCTGACAACTGCCTCGCCGTCCGCGTGATCAACCCGACCCACGAGCCCATCGACGGAATCGTGCTCAACGAGACGCCGCATCGCAACAAGGAGATCCCCTACCGTGCGGGGGCCTCGTACGACCACGGGGGCCTCATCGGGCCGGTGGAGCTGGTACTGGCACCCGCGGTCTATGTCGCCGACGTCTTCGCCCGTCCCGACCTGGCAACCGGCGAGGTGCGGGTCGCGGTCGCAGTGTGCAACGCGACCGGCGGGCCTGCAGCCGGAGAGCTCGAGGTCACCATCGCACCCGCCGCGGAGGGCGAGACAGTGGCTGCGACTGCTGCGGTGCACACACTGCCCCCCGGACGCTCCGAGCTCACGATCGCACTCCGGGTCGACGCCCCCGTCCCGTGGGACCTGGGGAACCCGTTCCTGTACCGCGTCAGCGTGCGAGTGCGCCGCGCGACGGCGTCGGGGTTCGATGAGTATGCCGTGCGCTGTGGGTTCCGCGACTTCACCTTCGCCAACGGCTACTTCCGGCTGAATGGGCGGCGCCTGTTCCTGCGCGGTTCGCACACCGGCAATAGCTGCCCGGTCGGCCTGCAGGTACCGCACGACCCGGACCTCTTGCGGCGCGACCTGATCGGCGTCAAGCTCATGGGCTTCAACATGATCCGGTTCATCGCCGGGGTGGCCTACCCCTACCAGCTAGACCTGTGCGACGAGCTCGGCCTGCTCGTGTACGAAGAGTCGTATGCCGGCTGGTGCCTGGCGGACTCGCCGCACATGGCTGAGCGCTTCGATCGCTCGACGGCGGAGATGATCGTGCGCGACCGCAACCACCCGAGTGTGGCGATCTGGGGCCTGCTCAACGAGACGGGCGACGGCCCGGTGTTGCAGCATGCGATGGACTCGCTGCCGCTCGTGCGCTCCCTCGACGACTCGCGGCTCGTGCTGCTGGCGAGCGGACGCTGGGACGGGCGGTTCGACATCGGCTCGCTCAGCAACCCGGGCTCGCACGTGTGGGAGCATCACCTGGGCTCGGAGGCCCCGGACGCCGCGCCCGCCAGCCTCGGCACACCGGGTGGCTACGTCGCCCGGGCGGGGGATGCCCATGCGTACCCGCGTGTCCCCCATCTCGCCGATACTATCCGCTTCTTCCGCAATCTGGGTGCTGACAGCGGCCCCGTCTTCCTCTCCGAGTACGGGATCGGCAGTGCG
This sequence comes from uncultured Armatimonadia bacterium, assembly GCA_964542355.1. GTDB lineage: Bacteria > Armatimonadota > Zipacnadia > Zipacnadales > JABUFB01 > CAZIWQ01. The sequence continues at coordinate 4,801 of CAZIWQ010000214.1, read as the reverse complement.
GTGGACCTGTGGCGCACGGTGCACCACTACGAGCGTCTGGGGGCGGCGCAGTCCGAGGACGGCGCCTTCTACGCCGACAAGCTGGCGCGCTTCCTGCAGGACTGGGAGCGCTGGCACCTGGCGGAGGTGTTCGGCCGGCCCGCCGATTACTTCCGGCAATGCCTCGCCAAGATGGCCGCCCAGCGGCTCCTCGGCCTGAACGCGATCCGGGCGAACCCATGTCTCGTGGGCTACAGCCTCACCGGCACCGTCGACCAGGGCATGACCGGCGAGGGCCTGACGACAACGTTCCGGGAGCTCAAGCCGGGCACCCTCGACGCGATCTTCGACGGCCTCGCGCCACTGCGCTGGTGTCTGTTCGCCGAGCCTTGCCATGTCTACCGCGGGGCGACGGTGCGGCTGGAGGCGGTGCTGGCGAACGAGGACGTGCTCCAGCCCGAGGACTACCCGGTGGAGTTCATGGTGCTGGGGCCACAGGGCGAGTGCGTGTGGCAGTCCGCCACGCGGGTCACCGTCCCGGCACGCCCGATAGCAGCGACTCCGGAGCCGCCCCTGGCCTGGCCGGTGATGTCCCACGAGCTGGCCATTGATAGCGGCGAGGGCGAGTACCGCTTCGTTGCCACGTTCCTGCGGGGCGCCGCGGCGACCGGCGGTGAAGCCACGTTCTTCGTCACCGACGCGGCGCGCATGCCGGCCGTGGCGACGGAGGTTGCGCTGTGGGGCGAGGACCCCACGCTGCTCGACTGGCTGGGAGAGCGAGGGATCATCGTGCGACCGTTTGCGGCCCCGCGACCGCCTGGCCGCGAGGTGATCCTGGCTGCCGGCACGCGCCCGGATGGCCCCGCCGCCTTCGCCGAGCTCACGGCGCGCATCGAGGCCGGTGCCACCGCCGTCTTCCTGGAGCCGGGCGTGTTTGCCGAGGGGGATGACCGAACGCACTGGCTCCCCCTGGAACCGAAGGGCGAACTGCGCCGGATGGCCAACTGGGTGTACCTGAAGGACGAGTGGGCCGTCCGCCACCCGATCTTCGATGGCCTGCCGGCGGGCGGGCTGATGGACTACGGCTACTACCGCGAGATCATCCCGGATGACGTGTGGGTGGGACAGGACGATCCGCAGGAGGTGGTGGCGGGGGCGATCAACACCTCGCAGGACTACGCGTCCGGGCTCCTGGTGGCGGTGTATGGTCGGGGGGCGGGTCGCCTGGTGCTGAGCTCCTTGCGCATCCGCGAGAACCTGGGGACGCACCCGGCGGCGGAGCGGCTCTTGAGGAACATGCTGCGCTACGCCGGGGGCGAGTAGCCGCACACGTCCGCGCCGTCCCTCACCTACCCCCCTTGCCCCCCTCCCCACGGGGAGGGGGGAATGAGATCGGCGTCGGGTGTGTGCCGCAAGTCGTTCGCCCCCTCCCCGTGGGGAGGGGGTTGGGGGGTAGGACGCCGTCCGCCGTTCTCCCCCTCCCTGCACTTACTCGTCGGAGGAACCCATGCAATACGTCTGGCTCGGCGCGTTCTGGGCGATGCAGGCCATCGCCCAGGTCATCTTCAAGTTCGGCACCACCGCGGAACCCCGGTTTGTGCCCTGCTTCATCCTGGGCAATGTGTTCGGTGCTTCCAGCATCTGGCTGCTGATGCTCCTGTACCAGTGCATGAGCCCCAACCTGGCCCTGGGGTTAGGGACCGGCGGGGGCTTCCTGTGCGCCCAGGCGGCGCTGGCGCTGCTCTTCAAGGTCAGCCTGACGCCGCTGCAGTACGTTGGTGCAGTGGCCGTCGCCGCCGGGATGGCCCTGTTCAGCATCGGGGCGAAAGGTTAGCGACACTCCGGGCGCACGCCCACAGCTCTTGTGGCTTGTGGTAGGTGGCAACCCGATGTGCAATCGAGCGTGCAGAGCCTTCGCTCGTTCCGCGAGCCGACTTCACGCCGGCATTCTGAAGGTGGCGGTACTGGTCATGCTTCCTGTCCCCTCTCTCGCGCTGTCTACGACCCCCGAGGAGCTGACGCTCGCGCGCCAGTGGGCTGCGGCCAAGTTCGAGGCCGCAGTGCCGACCGCCTCGCCGCCGCCCGGGCTGGAGGTCGTGGCCAACCATGACCCCGTGCTCCAGAACGAGCGTCTCGGCCAGCCCCTCAACATCGCCGGCGCCCAGTACTCACGCGGGCTCTACTGCCACGCCGTGAGCAAGCTCACCGTCCGCCTGCCCGGCCAGGGCAAGCAGTTTCTCGCCACCGTCGGGGTGGACAGCAACGAGCAGACGCGGTCCGGGCGCGGCAGCGTCGTGTTCGGTGTCCGTGTCGGCGAGCGCGAGCCGTTCCGCTCCGGCGTCATGCGTGAGGGCATGCCCGGCGCGGAGGTCCGCGTCGACCTCAACGGGGCGACGGAGCTGGTGCTCGAGGTCAGCGACGCCGGAGACGGCATCGCCTGCGACCAGGCGGACTGGGCCCAGGCGCGCGTGGTGCTCACCGACGGCCGCACGCTGTGGCTCGGGGATATGCCCTTCGTCGAGCACCAGGCGCATGTCCCGACCACCGACCCCCCGTTCTCCTTCCGCTACGGGGGGACGCCCTCCGGGGAGCTCATCAGGAGCTGGCCGGTGGAGCGGCAGCAGCGCAAGCTCGACGCGGCCCGCACCGAACACACCATGACCTGGACGGACCCCGCGACCGGTCTTGAAGTCCGCTGCCTCGGCATTGAGTACCTCGACTTCGCCGTGGTGGAATGGACCGTCCACCTCAAGAACACCGGCCGGTCCGACACTCCGGTCGTCTCGGACCTGCAGGGCCTCGACATGCGGGTCGAGCGCAGTGGCGAGGGTGAGCTCGTCCTCCACCACGCCGTGGGGAGCATCTGTGCCCAGAACGACTATGAGCCGCTGACCACGGTTCTGAGCCCGGAGCATGAGCTGCGTCTGGCCGCCGCCGGCGGGCGCGGCTCGAACGGCGTGTTCCCCTACTTCAACCTGCGGCTCGGAGCCGGCGGGCTCATCGTGGTCGTGGGTTGGCCCGGCCAGTGGGCGGCCGGCTTCGCGCGCGAGGGCGCCATGGCCGCGCGCCTGCGTGCCGGCCAGGAGCTCACGCACTTCACCCTCCGCCCCGAGGAGGAGTTCCGCACCCCACTGACGGTGCTGCAATGGTGGCAGGGGGACCGCACGCGAGCACAGAACCTGTTCCGCCGGTGGATGGTGACGTACAACCTGCCGCGGCCGGGAGGGAAGCTCCCGCCCCCCCACCATGCCGCCTGCAGCTCGCACCAGTTCGGCGAGATGGTCCACGCCGACGAGGCCAGCCAGATCCAGTTCGTGGACCGCTATCTGGCGGAGGGGCTGAAGCTCGACTACTGGTGGATGGATGCCGGCTGGTACCCCAACCGGACGGGGTGGCCCAACACCGGCACGTGGGAGGTCGACCCGAAGCGCTTCCCGCGTGGCCTGCGCGCGATCACCGACCATGCCCACGAGCGCGGGGTCCAGAGCATCGTGTGGTTTGAGCCGGAACGGGTCACCCCCGGAACCTGGCTGTACGAGCAGCACCCGGAGTGGCTGCTGGGCCCGGACGGGGGCCAGAAGCTGCTCGACCTCGGCAACCCCCGG
>CAZIWQ010000214.1:0-1207 GCA_964542355.1 uncultured Armatimonadia bacterium | reverse complement strand
CAGCTACTGGCGCGCCGCCGATGCCCCCGACCGCCAGGGCATCAGCGAGAACCATCATGTCACCGGATACCTGGCCTACTGGGATGAGCTGCGGCGGCGGCACCCCGCCATGCTCATCGATACCTGTGCCAGTGGCGGGCGGCGCAATGATCTGGAGACCCTCCGCCGCGCGGTCCCCCTGCTGCGCAGTGACTACATCTTCGAGCCGACCGGGCAGCAGTGTCACACCTGGGGTCTGGCACAGTGGGTGCCGTACTTCGGCAGCGGGTTCATCGCCACCGATGCCTACCACGTGCGCAGCACGCTGTGCCCCGCGCTGAACACCTGCTGGGATGTGCGCCGCACTGACCTCGACTACGCACAGATGAGGCGGCTGATTGGCCAGTGGCGCGAGATCGCGCCGTTGATGCTGGGCGACTTCTACCCGCTGCTGCCCTACAGCCGGGAGGAGCATGTGTGGCTGGCGTGGCAGTTCGACCGGCCGGACCTGGGCGAGGGGGTTGTGCAGGTGTTCCGGCGGGCGGGAAGCTGCTACGAGGCGGCACACCTCAAGCTCCATGGGCTGGAGCCGCAGGCGCGCTATGAGATCGAGGATGTGGACAGCCCCGCGCGGACTCAGAGCAGTGGCCAGGAGTTGATGGAGCAGGGCCTGCCGGTGCGGCTCGCCACCCAGCCGTCCGCGGCGGTGATCCGATACCGGCGGCTGCGTTAGGGTGCGGCGTGAGTGGGCTCGCCCACGTCACGCCCCAACCTCCCGCCAGACCTGCTCCAACGGGATGCGCGTTGCGTTCTCAGGGTCTGCGCGACGCCGCTCCATCTCCGCCACCAGCGAGGGCGCTTCCTCGGTGTCGGCAGCCCGCTTGCGCTGCGGGCGCCCCTCACGCCTGGTCGGGGCGCCATGTCCCACTTCCTTGCCGGCATGCTCGTCCAGCCATTGCTTGACCATCATCCGCACAAACTCGGATCGGTTGGCGTCACCACGCCGTTCGTCGATCTCCCCCAGCAGTTCGAGATCGAAGTTCACGTTCACGGGGACCTTCCGGGCTGCAGGGTCCACTGCATCCACCTCCGGATGTACGTACGTATGTCTATGCTGGGTTCTATCCCCCGTGTGGCATCTGTCAAGCAACCTACGGGTCGGCGCCGACCCCGGCCACCCGCGACAGGTCGACAAGCACACCGTGGACGTGATTGACGGCCTCGGCGG
>CAZIWQ010000213.1:0-8816 GCA_964542355.1 uncultured Armatimonadia bacterium | reverse complement strand
TGGCGCTTCGACGGGAGCGCTCGCCGCGGCCGCGCAGGCATCGCCCGCGGCTGCAACCGCCGCCGCGGCCGCGCCACCGGTTCAGCAGCCGGCCATGGCCCCGACCCCACCTGCTCCCGGCCCGCTGGCCGCGGCCCGGAACCTCCCCCTGCCCAGCTATGGCCCCCCCACCGCCTCCGGCGAAGTCCTGGCCGTTCCCATGCTGGCGCTGAAGGGATCGCCGCGCGTGCGTGAGGCCAAAGTCGCCTTCGCGCCCCTCGATGACGACACGACCCGCTGCGGGGTCACGATGGACGATGGCCTCCCCCAGGGCACTCGCGTCGCCAGTGCCCCGAACATGGTCTCCGTCGTGATCCCCGATGCGCTGGCGATTGAGGCGACACGCGCGCGGCACACCGTCCGGATGGGGGGCGTAGCCGCCGTTCAGACCGGCCAGCAGTCTGAGCGCGACAAGACCGTCCGCCTGCAGGTGGACCTCCTCCGCTCGGCCCGCGCCGAGGTCCGCGAGGATGGCGGAGACGGGCGTGTCCAGCTCGACGTGACGACTCCCTCCGCGGACGATACCACACCACAGCGCCAGCTCGAGCTCCCGCCCGGCAGCCTGTGGTTCCGCTACCCCGAGCCGAACAAGGAGATCGCGCTCACCTTCGACGATTACCCGACCGAAGGGGTCTCCGAGAAGCTGCTGGTGGCCCTCAAGGAATGCGGGGTGCGCGCCACCTTCTTCGTCATTGGCCGGAAGGCCGTCAAGACGCCCTGGCTCCTCCGCGCAGCAATGGCCGACGGGCATACCTTCGCCAACCACACCTACACCCACACCCGGCTTCCGAGCCAGGATTGGATGGAGGCGTACAGCGACATCGAGCGCTGCTCCTCCGCCCTCGCCCGCATCACCGGCAAGCGCCCGATCTACTTCCGCCCCCCGGGCGGGCAGCACGATGCCAAGGTCGGTCAGATCATGAAGGACCTCGACCTGCGCATGGTGATGTGGAATGCCTGCTCTGACGACTACGACGAAGTTCCCGTTGAGAAGATCGTGAGCGACATCCTGCGCACCGCCGGCGGCCGCTCCAGCGTCGTCGCCCTGCTTCACGACGGCAGCCTCAATACCGTGCGGGCCCTGCCGCAGCTCGTGCACGAGCTGCGCATGCGCCGCTACCGCCTCGTCACCCTCGACGAACTCCTCGGTGACGGGTAGGCGAAGGCAACCACGGAGACACGGAGAGCACGAAGAACAGCACGGAGAACGGCAGGAGCGTGGGGAACGGCGGACGGCTCGCGCCCTACTCTTCGTCCTGGTGCTTGCGCTTCTCCTCCACCAGCGCACGGAGTTGCTCCAGCTTGTCCGGGTCTACCTCATTGAGTGCTTCCACGAAGTATGCCATGGCCGGTTGCCCGAGCGCGTTGAGTAGCGCGTGGAGCCGTTGGCCGGGCGTCTGCCCCAGGAGGTCACGTCGCGACAGGCGGGCTCGGTGGTGGCACTGTCCCCCGCGGTCTTCGTCTCCCACCAGCCCCTGGTGCCGCAGGCGTCCCAGGGTGGCCACCACCGACGAGTAGGCGACCGGCGCGCCCCGGGTCCGCAGCGCCTCGTGGATGTCGGCAGTCGACTGCGCCGTCCCGGCGTCCCACAGGGCCTCCATCACGCGCGTCTCCAGCGGGTCGAGGCCCGCGGGACCGGCGGTGACTGACCGCAGCACCGCGCGCAGGGCGCGCTGCAGGGCCGCGAGCTGGGCGCTCAACGAGCCCTCCGGCGCAGATGTTTCCGGCAGCTCGCGCACCGCTTGCTCACGCCACTGGGCCGGTAGTGCGGCATCCAGTCGCGCCAGCAGGGCGAGCTCCTCACGGCATGTCGGGCACAGGGCCGCGTGCTCCTCCACCTCGCAACGCTCGGCGGCGCTCAGTGTGGGGTCGGAGCCGTAGCGCGCCACGAGGGAGGCGTCAAGGTGCTCGGCCGCCGCGACGACCAGCAGCCGGTCTAGCCGCTCCAGCTTGCGGGCGCGCGCCGTGCAGCGCGCACACTGCGCCAGATGAGCCTCGACCCCCGCCCGCTCCTCCGGGCACAACTCATGCTGCACATGCCGCAACAGCACTTGCTCCGCAAGATGAGTCCCCATCAGTCATCCTACCCTTCGTCGCCGGAGGCCCCGCCGCCACCCCGAGCCGCTGGTCCGGGCGCCGCGTTCAGAGGCAGTCCAGCACACTGTCGGCCGCCGCGGCTCCGTAGTCGTCACGCACCCGTCTTCCGAGCCGGCTCAGGCAGCGCGACAGCCATGAGGCAACGGTGTTGACGGTGGTCTCCAGCGCATGCGCCATCTCGTGGTAGCGCATGCCGCGGAAGTAGTACATCACGATGACGGTGCGGCAGCGTTCATCCATGCCGGCCAGGGCGTGACGCGCGTTGGTAACGAGCTCCCCGCGTGCCGCCACCTGGGCCGGCTCGGGTTCCGGCGCCGGCGTCTCACGGACCACTGCGGAGAGACCGGGGTCGTCCAGGCTCGCAGTCTCTCGCCCGCGGCCCCGCTTCTCCGCGGTGCGCCGTCGCAGGTCATCGACCGCGACCTGCTTGGTGATCGCGAGCACGAACGTCTTCAGACTGCACCGACGGTCGAACCCGTCGATGGCCACCACCAACTTGACGAACACCTCTTGGACGAGGTCCTCGACGTCCTCGGTTCCGAGGCCCCACTCCTCATAGCCGAGCACCCAGCGGACCAGGCCGGCGAACTTGCGGCGCAACTCCCCCCACGCCCGGTCCTCACCACGCCGGCACTCGCGCACAAGCTGCTCGTCCGTCATGACCGTGCCAATCACACCGCTTGGCCACCTTGATCGTTGTCGCCGCAGCCGTCCGGGCCGCGCGCGACAACTCCGCAGACAGGATGTGAGCATACCAGGGCTCCCCGCGACCCCACCGGCATGGACTTCGCCCCGGGAACCGCCTTCCTCGCCAGTTCCCGGTGGCATGCTCGTTTCCTCCGTGGCTGTGCGCTACGGCCGGGGCCAGATGTCAGACCCCACAGAGGTGGCGCTGCGGGGCTCGGCGCCTTGTCCGGTTGCATGGCGGCTCAATATGGCCACCCATACAGAGGGGAGCATCTGCGGAAGCCGTGCAACGGGCAGTCCGGGTTCGTGATCCGAACCGGACCGCAGTATGTCCAGACAATCCGGCAGAAGCAGGGCAGCGGCGGCGGAGGGGGTGGCGGGGGCGCGAACCAGCCGCCGCCGATGTGGGGGCCGCCGTGTCCGCCCGGCCCGCCGTGTCCGCCCGGCCAGCCATGGCCGCCGAAGCCGCCAGGACCGCCGTGTCCCCCCGGGCCACCGGGGCCGCAGTGCCCGCGATCACCGTACCCCGGACCTCCGCGGCCCGGACCGTGGCCCCGGCCCTGCGCCAGCGACGTTGCACAGCAGGTGAGCACCAGACCGACAACGATCAGGACGATGACGAGCTTGTTCATCAGTATCCCCTCTTTGTGGTGCCTTCTTGGGGGGTGTCGCCAGTGTCTGGCTTCGCGTCATCGGCGACATCCCCCTACTGACCGCATAGTCGTAAGCCGTACGGGGTTCTTGCAGTCGGCGCGAGATTCTCTTCGGGGGCGGGCAACGGTTGCCCGCCCAACAGAACCGACCGGTGGCCGTGCCCACAGAGGTCAGCTCGCCGGCGCGCACGAACTTAGCGAGGTGCATCGCCCGACAGGAGTGTCGGGCGTACCGGCGGCCGGCGTCAGTGCCACTGGACCGGCCTGGCGGTGGGGCCGCGACGCCCCGCCGGGTGAACGGCACTGCGGATGGACGAGGACCTGACTGATCGTGACTGCTACGGATGCGCTCTTACTGTGCGGCCCCACCGGTGCGGGCAAGACACGGCACGTGCTCGGCGAGTATGTCGCGCACGCCGACCGCCACGGGGATGACGCGGTCGCCCTGCTCCTCCCGACCGGGCGGGCAGTGGCGCGTGCGGGTGAGGCCATCGTCCGCGCCCGTGCCGGCGCGGGCCTCCTCGACCCCCGCCTGTTCACCTTCCCGGCACTCGCCGATGCACTGCTGGTCGCCAACCACACGCCGGTGCAGCCGCTGAGCGCCCTCGGCCGACGCCTCTTGCTGGGGGAGGTGCTCCGTCGTCTGTCCGGGGAGGGCGGGCTCTCGTACCTGGCTGAGGTTCACCAGCTCCGGGGCTTTCTCGGCGCGGTGGGGCAGGTCATCGATGAGCTGAAGCGGGCCGCAATCGAGCCCGCCTCCTTCCTCGAGCTCGCGCGCCGTCGCCTCCCCGATCACCCGGCGAACGAGGACCTGGGAGCGATCTACGCCGCCTACCAGGAGCTCCTGACCTCTCGCTCGCTGTATGACGAGGCGGGCGCCTTCTGGGAGGCGCGCGACTTGCTCCGCGCCGGGAAGTGTCGTCCGCTCGACAGCGTCTCCCTGCTCCTGGTCGATGGGTTCAGCGAGTTCACGCCCACCCAACTGGAGGTCCTCGACCTCCTGTGCCGGCAGATCCCACAGACCATCATCACCCTGTGCCTGGAGCCCGTGAGCGCGGACGGCCCGGACATCGTGTCAGAGCGGGAGACCCTGTTCGCCGTGACACGACGGACCCGCGATCAGCTCCGCGCGCGCCTGCCGGCGATCCGTGAGGAGTGGTTGCCCGCGCCGGCGCCGCACCACTGCCTCGCCGCAGTCAAGACCCGGCTGTTCGGCACCGTCGCCGCGGCGCCGGCGTCGGAGGCCTCGGCGCTCGGCCTGACCGACGATCGCTCCGTCCGCCTCCTCGGGGCCCCGGGGGTGCGGACCGAGGTGCGCGAGGTCGCCCGTCGCATCAAAGGCCTGATCCTCGGCGGCGTGTCTCCGCGTGAGATCGCCGTCGTGCTCCGCTCGCCGGCAATCTACGAGCTGAGCGTGCGCGAGGTGTTCGCCGAGTACGGCATCCCACTGGAGCTGCCACGGGGTGAGGCGCTGGTGCGCTGCCCCGCAGTCCGGGCGGTGCTCGATGTGCTCGACGTCGCCGCCGGCGACTATCAGCGCGATGATGTCACCAAGCTCGCGAACAGCAACTATGTGGACCTGACGGGCCTGCTGGCGGACACTTGCGGTCTGACGCCGGATGCGCTGGAGGCGATGGCACTACGCGCCCGCATCATCGGCGGCAAGGGCTGCTGGGTCGAGCGCCTGCACCTGCTCGCGCGCCGGCTGGAGCGCGAGCTAGAGCAGGCGGAGGGGCAGGCCATCGAGGACGAGGATGAGCCCCCCGCGCGCGGACCGGACGTCGTCCGGCAGGAGCTCGGGTGGGTGCAGGCCTGCCAACTGGCCTTCGAGCGGCTGGTCGCCTTGGTGGAGCCAATCGCGCAGGCGCCCGACCTGACGGCCGCGGTCGCTGCGCTGGGCGAGGCCATCGCGGCGCTCGGCCTCGTCCCGGCCGCGTCCCGGCCCGATGTCGGCGTGGGCATGGCGGCGCGCGACCTCGCGGCACTTGCTCTCTTGCTTGACGGACTGCAGGAGCTGGCCCGCGCCGAGGCGGAGCTCGGCGTCGCGACCCGCCTCGCCCCCGGCGAGTTCGCCGGGCACGTTCGCGAGCTGTGCGCCACCCTCCGCCTCCCCGGCGTCCGTCCCACCGGGGCCGCTGTGGTGGTGCTCGACGTGTTCGAGGCCCGGCAATTGCGCGTCGCTCACGTGTTCCTCCCCGGTCTGAGTGAAGGCGTGTTCCCTCCGGCGCGGCGACAGGATCCGTTCTATCATGATGAGGATCGACGCCGGCTGAACGCGGGGGGGATCGTGCTCGAGGAACGGCTCCCGCGCCAGGCGGAGGAGAGCTTCCTGTTCTACCAGGCGCTGGCGGCGACCGAGGAATGCGTCTGGCTGTCGTATCCGGTCAGTGATGCGGAAGGCAAGCCGATGCTGCGGTCGCACTACGTGGACGAGGTCAGCGGGCTGTTCGCTGCGCCGCTGCCGGAGGAGGTCGTCCGCCTCTCGGCGGTCATCCGGCCGCTGGCGCAGGCCTGTTGCCCGCGCGAGCTGGCGGAGGCGGCGCTGCGGCGCGTGTGGCACGAGCCGGGCGCGGACGGCGCCTCGCATGCCGCCGGCGTGTGCGCCCTGCACGAACAGCACCCGCGCCTACTCGAGCGCATCGCTCACGCGGCCGGGGTGGAGGATGAGCGCGACTCGGCCCGGCCCCCCGGGCGCTATGATGGGGCCCTCGCGGCCCCGGCCATTCACGCCCGCCTGCGCGCTGACTTCGGGATCGAGCACCGCTTCAGTGCCAGCCAGTTGTCGGTCTACGGGCAATGCCCGTTCCGCTTCTGGTTGGAGCGGGTCCTGCGCCTCGCCGGGCTCGACGCGCCCAGTGAAGAGGTGACGCCCCTCGAGCTCGGCGCCCTGGCGCACCGGGCCCTCGAGGCGTTCTTTGCCCCCCGCGCTCACAGCGCGGGTGCGGCGGCCCCGCTGACGCCGGATGAAGTGGAAAGCGAGAGACGGCGCATGACCGACATCGTGGCCGCGACCTTCCGCCGCCGCGAGGGTCTCGCCGGCCACCGCAAGCTGTGGCAACTGACCGCGGCCGAGCTGCGTGACGACCTGCTCGCACTCGTGGAGTTCGAAGCCGCCGACAAGCACGGCAACCGCCTCGTCTGGGTCACCGAGCACGCCTACGGGCTGGAGCAGCCGTTCGTGCTCGGGGCGGGAGACGAGGCGGTCCGGCTGGAGGGACGCATCGACCGTGTCGATGTGCTGCGCGGGACCGACCCGCCGCAGTTTGTGCTGCTGGACTACAAGCTGGGCAACGGCAAGTCCATCCGGCGCGTGCTGGAGGGCACCGACTTCCAGTTGCCCCTCTACTGCATGGCGGCGGAGCGCGAGCTGTTTGCCGGACGCGGCGCCACCTGTGCCTGGTGGGCCTACTACCGAGTCCGGCGCCCGGTCCAGTGGAAGAACTATGCCCGGCCCACCGGTGACCTCGACATCGCCACGCTCGTCGCCCGGGCCACCGCGACGATCCTGGAGTATGCCGCGCAGATCCGGTCCGGGCAGTTCCCCGTCATCCCGCGCGAATGCACCGAGGGGTGTGACTTCGCCACCATCTGTCGCACGAGCCGGCACCGGATGGAGCGCAAGCTGGGCGCCGCCGCAACGCCCGCACACAATGAGAGCAGGCGGGAGACTGATGACCTTACCCGCTGATCACGAGGCCCGCCAGCGTGCCATCGACACGCGCGACGCGCACCAGTTCCTCGACGCCGGGGCCGGGGCGGGGAAGACCAGTGTGCTGGTCGCGCGCTACCTGGGCGTGCTGGCGCGCGAGCCGAGCATCAGCCCCCAACAGATCATCGCGGTCACCTTCACGACGAAGGCGGCGGCCGAGATGAAGGGGCGCCTGCGCCGCGAATGTCGCGAGCGGGCGACCGGGCCGGAGGCGCCACACTGGCGGCGCCTCGGGCGCGCGCTGGAGACCGCCCCCATCGACACGATCCACGGGCTGTGCAGCCGCATCCTGCGCGATCACGCGGTCGCCGCCGGTATCGACCCGAGCTTCACCGTGCTCGAGGGCGTCGAGCAGATCTTCCTGCTGCAGGACATCGTCCGGCGCTCGCTGCTGGAGCGGTTGGACGCCGGGGTGGCAGGCACCGCCTTGCTGGTCGCCCGGCTGCAGTTCGCCGGGGCGTGCGAGGCGGTCGGCAACCTCGTGAATGCGCGCGCCCGCCTCGCGGCACGACTGCTGGGAGGCGGGCCGGCGCCCACCACACAGCAGGTGCAGGCCGAGTGGGCGCGGCAGGCCTTCGCAGCGACCTGGACCGTGTTGTCACTGCTCGGGCAGGACCCGCAATGGCGCGAGACGAGGCGCAGTCTCGAGCGCTGGGCCGGAACCAACCCCGCCGACCCGCTCGAAGCCCTCCGCCGCCGGCGGCTCGCGCTGGTGGGGCAGGTCGAGGATGACGCACTCCCCGTTCCCGCGCGCCTCGATGCCCTCGCCTGTCTCCGCGAAGGCACCGTGCGGTCTACCGGCGTGGTCGGTTGGCCGCACCAGGAAGCGATCGACACCGTTGCCGGTGCCCTCCGCAGCTACAGCACGAAGGGCGGCAGCAACCGCAAGACCATCGATGAGCTGGTGGGCGCGACTGCGCCGACGGCCGATGACGAGGCCGCCGCGGCCCTGACCAGCGCGCTGCTCCACGAGGTACAGGCCGCCCTGGCGGCCTACACGCAGGCCAAGCAGGGCCTGTCGGCCCTGGACTTCGACGACCTGCAGCTTAGCGTGCGGGACCTGTGGCGAGCGCGGCCCGCGGTGCTGGCCCACTATCAGGCCCGGCTGCATCACGTGCTGGTGGATGAGTTCCAGGACACCGATGCACTGCAGAAGGCGATCCTGTGGCCCCTCGCCGACGGGGGGGCCCGGCTGTTCGTGGTCGGGGATGCCAAGCAGTCGATCTACCGCTTCCGCAACGCCGATGTGACCGTGTTCAACTCCACTCGCCAGGACATGCACGCGGCGGCCGACGCGGCGGTCGAGCGCCTGTCGGTCAACTTCCGCTCCACGCCGGCGGTAACGGCCTTCCACAACGAGCTGTTCGGGCACCCACAGGTGATGGGGGTGGAGAACCGGGGGGCGTACGAGGCCTCCTACGAGCCGCTGGCGACCCACCGGACCTGGGATGACACGGGGGCCGTCGAGGTGCATGTCGTCATCAACCCCGTCACCGCCGACGCCGGCCCCGCGGCGGCGCTGGGCGAGCTACGGGAAGCCGAGGCCGCGCTCATCGCCCGCCGGATCCATGACCTCGTCGAGAGGGACGCCCTGCCGGTCGGCGACACGGCGGTCGACGGTCCGCCCCACC